>JAQTRC010000007.1 GCA_028712665.1 Desulfuromonadaceae bacterium | reverse complement strand
GTATTTCAAGGTTTTTCTGAGCATCTCTACTTATCCTTATTTTGAGAAGGGGGAGTTGGAACAACTTTCATCCATCCGTCAGGGCACTGCCTTACGTAGGGGTAGTACCCATCGGGCTTTCTGCAGTAATACCAGTAAGCCGGTTCTTCATGCTGTTCCGGGAGCGGTTGCATGTAATAATCCGTTCCAGGTCGTTCAATTATCATCGTTGGAGACGAATAGTAGGGATAAGGAACCCACCAAGGCTGCCACAGAGGACCTATCCATATCCCTCCTCTAAAATGCCCGTGCGGTCCGTATGCATAACCCGCAAACGGAAAGAGAATAATAATGACAAAGAGTGCTATCAGAATATTGAATACCCGGTACATTGTGCCCTCCTCTCCCGACATGAGAAAATCGGCGTCGAGAAACGTCCTTCCTGTCTGCTAGATGCTGTAGGCTAATATCAATATACATCTAAAATGTGGAATACTTTATGGAGAAAATGTGTATTTACCCACAGCCGGGTCATCTGTTGATTGCCAACCCACTCAATTTTAAAGCATAAAGACCCCCTATTGTCAGAGGGTCTTTATGTTCCGTATTTGCGAGAGCTAAGGAGGCAGTACCCCGCGCATACGTGAAGCCCAACCGAAAAGTAATTGCTATTCAGCTGGAACACTCTTCGACGCGCCTTTCTAATAACTTTTCTGCTGCAAGGTTTTCAAAATCGCCAGTTGAGCAGGCGTCAAGATGGCACGGAACTCTGCCGCACTCTTCGCTCTGTTAACATTGAGGTCGGCTTGAATTTCAGCAATCTTGGCGCTCTCTGCACGGATTGCCGCTTCGTCGATGCTATCGGCGTGTATCAATGATTGAAGATTTTTCCGCTCAGCTTGCAGGCTTGTCATAATAGGTTTCACAACATCCTTGTTACCTTGAAAAATCGCCTTTGCCTCGGCTTTCTGAGCGTCGGTCAGACCAAGCTTATTTTCAAATTTATTGAAATTATGACGCTGCTGCTTACCACAACGCTCAGCACCCCATCCACCGTCCTTTGCCTGTGCGATGCCTGCAAATGCGGCCACTGCTCCGATGCAAACCATTACTACGATTTTTGCCATTCTATTGCGTTTTTCTAACATTTTATTCCTCCCTGAAATGCTTGTTACATCTGGTTAAGTCAGTTCCTAACAGAAACCACGGCATCATTGCCTGTCGATACTTCTGTTGTCGATTTTGTCTGGAGTCCCTCCTTTGTTATCCTGTCATTACTTGAGTAGTTGCTTTATGGAAATAACGTACTCCAATAATGTGAAGCAAATATGGAGAAAAAGAGGATTTTCACCAATAGCCCCGAATCACCCTTTCCATTTTTATAAAACCTGACTACGATACGGATAAGTGAAGCAGGCTGTTACTACCCTGTACAGGATTGAAAGCGATGAAATTTAATGTAACCTGTAGGGTTTTCCTGGCGATCCTGGCAGCCAACGCAATCATAGTCCTCTGTATGTTCCTGATAATGCAGCGGAGTATGGATCGAGGCTTTCTTAAGTATGTCAACCAACTGGAACAAAACCGCATGGACCGCCTGGTTGATAAACTGGAAAGATCGTACAGTTCATCGGAGCAATGGGATACCCTCAAAAACAATCCCGACGCTGTCTCGCGGTTACTAAGTGAAACCTACGCAGAAGATCCCACACAACAGCCATCCTCCAGAGTTGCCAATAACGCGCCGCGAGAACTTCTCAATCAGCCTGAACCATCCAGAAGAAGGCGCTATTTTCGTTTGGAGAAGCGGATAGTTCTGCTGGATGCGAAGCGCAGTCCCGTCTTCGGCTCCGGTTCTCCTGCGGATATCGATATCTTTAAGCCAATTTCGGTCAAAGGAGAGGTGGTGGGGTATCTGGGGCTGCTCCCGAACAAATTCCTCTCGGATATGCATCAACTCAGATTCGTCAAGGAGCAGAAAACGATTTTTGCTCTCGTAGCCCTGCTCATGTTGCTTGTTGCCTCCGCCATATCGCTGCCGTTGGCACGTCTTCTGGTTAGGCCGCTCAAAAAGCTGGCTGCCGCCACCAGCCATCTTTCATCAGGGCGCTATGATGTCCGGGTCCCCGTAGACTCTGATGACGAGTTTGGCCATCTTTCCAGAGACTTTAATGCGCTGGCGCTGAGTCTCGATAAGAACGAGCAGGCCAGACGCCAGTTTGTCGCCGATATATCCCATGAATTGCGGACCCCTCTGGCTATTCTGGGTGGCGAGATCGAGGCTATCCAGGACGGGATTCAGGATCTGTCGCTTGAATCGATCTCCTCTCTCCATGTTGAGGTTTTTCGCCTCAACAGGCTGGTTGATGATCTGTACCAATTGGCACTTTCCGATGTAGGAGCCCTTGCATATCGTAAATATGTTGTTAACCTGAAAGATCTCTTGTCAGATGCAATAGATCGAGCACGACCGAGACTGGCGGAGAGGTCATTGACACTAAGTGCCATTCTGCCCCAAGGCCCTGTTTTTGTATTTGCCGATGCCGAACGCTTGGCGCAGCTCTTCGACAACCTTGTCGACAATTCACAAAAATATACGGATTCCGGTGGAACGCTTGAAATAACGCTCGAATCGGGGTGCAGGGAAGCAACGATTGATATAAGAGATAGCGGGCCGGGAGTTGCTGAAGAAGAGCTCCGGAAGCTGTTTGATCGTCTTTACCGGGTAGAAGGATCACGCAACAGGTCATCTGGTGGCGCCGGTCTCGGGCTTGCAATCTGTCGCAATATCGTCGAGGCCCATGAGGGTGCGATAGAGGCGCTCAAGTCACCACTTGGAGGGATCTGGATAAGAATCACCCTGCCGCTAACTGGGGCCGACAATGAATGATTTAATACTTATTGTCGAAGACGAGCCGAAGCTCTCTAAACTTTTGAGCAATTATCTTCATCGGTCCGGATATGAACCTGAATGTCTTGAAAATGGCATTGATGTTCTGCCATCCGTTCGCGAAAGAATGCCGGCCCTGATCCTGCTCGACTTGATGCTGCCGGGGCGAAATGGCATTGATATCTGCAAGGAAATTCGAACATTTTCTTCGGTTCCAATCATTATGGTCACTGCCCGTATCGAGGAAATTGACCGGCTTATAGGTCTTGAACTAGGGGCGGATGATTATATCTGTAAACCGTTCAGCCCCAGAGAGGTTGTAGCCCGTGTAAAGGCGGTGTTGAGGAGAAGTGCCAACCAGAAGCCGGCTGGAGAGGCTTCTCAGCTCCATCTGGACGAGGAGCGACTATTAGCGACTCTGTATGGCAATGAGTTGGAGCTTACCGTTGTCGAGTTCAAACTGCTCACTTTTCTGGCTGCCAATCCCGGACGCATATATAATCGTTCCAAGCTGATGGATCAGATCTACCCTGACCAACGGGTCGTCAGTGATCGAACTGTAGATAGTCACATCAAGAACCTGCGCAAGAAAATTTCCGCTGTATCGCCGGATACGGAACTGATTCAATCGGTCTACGGCGTGGGATATAAATTTGATGCGCAGCTTAACGTAAGAATTTTAAAGGAGTAATCCATGACAAAACCCAAATTTCCTGGGCCGTTTCGACACGACCATGCCTCGGTAAAAAACATCAATGAGGTGATAAATGCACAGCTGACGCTTGGTCAGCAAGCTGCAGACTGGGTAGTTGCGAGAGTCGGCTCCTGGGGGTTCATTATCGGTCAGTCCTCATTGCTCGGAATATGGGCAATCCTCAACGTTACTGCGTGGATGAGACATTGGGACCCGTATCCCTTCATCCTCATGAATCTTGTTCTCTCTCTTCAGGCCGCCTATACAGCTCCGATGATCATGATGAGCCAGAATCGGCAGGCTGCACGGGATCGCATTGAGGCACATAACGATTATGAGATAAATATGAAGGCGGAGCTGGAGATAAGGGCGATAATGGAGGCACTCGACGCGCAGAATGTGGCCATAGCAGAAATTCACTCGTTGCTTGAGGATTTACGCAACAACAAGAGTAGAGACTAACCAGGCACGAGACTCTTATAGCAATAAAAATCGAATAAGAGTCCGACAGATAGCCCTTTCTCCCTCCGTACCTTGCATACGAACTGACCCGCCTTGGGTCTTGTCGTACAGAGAGCTGCCGCCAGCGTAGGGCGTTATGAAGAGAGTAGGATTCCGGCAGGGAAATAACCGGAGCGGAAAATTTGCTATGGTTCGCCACGCACTCCGTCACTGGAGAGCATAACGAGGTCAACGCGGCGGTTTCTCGCGCGTCCTTCAGGCGTGGCGTTTTCGGCAATGGGGCGAAATTCGGCATACCCGGTGGCCGAGATCTTGTCAGGATCTACATCGAAATTATTTAACAGATACTTGAGGCCATTTGTTGCGCGTGCTGTTGAAAGCTCCCAGTTGGACGGAAACTGTGCGGTGGAGATCGGTACATTGTCGGTATGCCCCTCAACCCGCAACGGGTTATTATACTGGGTCATTACTTCGGCGATTGTGTTGACCAGATCATACGCTTCGGGTTTGATAGTGGCGCGACCCGAATCGAAAAAACCAGCCTCCTTCAGACTGACGATCAGTCCCCGGCGGGTAATTTCAAGGACAACCTTGTTCTGAGCGCCCTGCTTGACAAGATATGCCTCTATTGAGGACTTGATCTGGCGGAAATCTTTTTCTTCGGCGCGAACCTTTGCCTGCGCTCTACGTTGGCGACCGATCGGGGCTATTGAAACATCCGGCACGAGCGATGGAATGACAGTTATCTGCCTGGAATTAATTACATTGAGCTTAGGAGCTTGCGAGCCGGCAGTAGACATGCCGAACGACTGCTGAATCGACTGCATGACCGCTTCGACCTTTGCCTTGTCGCTCTGTCCCATTGCGTACAAAACCACGAAAACTGCGAACAGCAGGGTGATAAAGTCGGCATAGGATACCAGCCAGCGTTCGTGGTTTGCGTGCTTCTCCGGTTCTTTCTTGAGTGCCATGGCTGGTTAGTGGCCGCCCACGAAGGCCTTGAGCTTCTGCTCGATGAAATGAGGGTTTTCGCCATTTTGTATCGCGATCAACCCTTCCAGGATCATTACCCGGCGCAGAATCTCCTCCTTCATCCTGATTTTCAGCTTGGTTCCGATCGGCAGACAGATAATGTTGGCGACTATAAGGCCATAGATAGTTGCAACGAACGCAACGGCTATACCCGCTCCAAGCTTGGTAGTATCCGATAGATTAGCCATGACGTGGATCAGGCCGAGAACGGCCCCGATAATACCGATGGTCGGCGAATATCCCCCGGCGGACTCGAAGAATTCAACGCTGTGTTTGTAATGGTCTTCGTAGGCCATAATATCAGCCTCAAGAGTCTCGCGAAGTTTCTGCGGATCGATGCCGTCAACCACCAGCGATATTCCCTTTTTGATGAAAGGGTCGCGAGCCGACTGGGCTTCCTGTTCGAGAGAGATCAGGCCATTGCGTCGGGCCTTGGTGGCGTAGCTGATTATGTCTTTTACAACCTGATCGTGATCAACCTTTGTCGGAAGGAAGGCAGTCTTGACCTCCTTCAGAGCGCCAATGATAGCTGATAGAGGAAAAGAGACGAACGTAGCGCCAAAGGTACCCCCTAAAACGATCAAGGCCGCTGTTGGCTGGATGAGGGCTGAAATATGGACGCCTTCTATCGCAGCACCGCCAAAAATGGCGCCGAAACCCATTACCAGTCCTATAATCGTTGCTAAATCCATAGGCTAAAAATCCCGGCTGTGAAATGGAGTAATGACATACTTGTCCCGATCGACAGGACAGATGGCCTCTTTTTCAATAGTAACCCTCTGAAATTGGCTGATCTGTTGCCGCTGGAGATATTTCTTTACCTTTGGCGTTCCGCAACGCCGCAAGATCCTGGCCCTGAAGGCTACAATCCTGCTGATGATGATGTCGGCCCGTTCTTTTACGATATAATGATTGCCGTTGAAAAGTGTAATGACAGTATCCGGGGTTTCCTCAATGCTGACGATGTGGTCAGGGTTAATATACATCAGCTGTTTGTCCATACGTGTAAGTGCAATCATGCGGGCCCCGGTAAATAAATCATGATTTTCCTATAAATATCAAAAACTACGTAAGGTCAAGAACTATTTGCCATTTTCAGTTTATCCTACAGTGTGGCATCGATCGCATCAAAATCTATGTAGCGCTCTGCTATCGAATTGATCAGATCTATTTTCTCTATGTCTTCCGGGCCGATCTTCGATACGTGTTCACGCAACCGGTAAAAAATGTCCGAGGATGTTTCTTCGATCCGGATATAAGGAATTCCGCTGTCATCGATTATCCGCTGGGTTATGTTGGATACCGGGACATGGCCGGCGATCAGGAGACCGGTCAGGCGCGACTTGTACTCCGGTATGTGGTGCAACGCCGATGCCGTGACCAGCAACTCGTCGCGTGAACTTGTTACAATAAGAAGAGTCGACGGATCCAGATGGTCGATGACTATCTGGGATGAAGCCGCCCCCAGCTGGATGTTGTGACAGATGCGGGTCCGCTCTCCTGGGTCTCCCCTTAAAGGTAGACCTAGCAGATCCGATATGTGTTGCAGAGTCGGGTCGGCCAGAATAGGCGAATAGTCGAACGCGCCTGTCACCAGCATATCACTCCCCGCAAATGCTTTTTTCAGGTATCTCATTGTGTGGGCGCGCTTTTCTGCAACCAGCTTGTTTGCCATGATAACTCTTACGCCGGCTCTTTCCCGTTCGTACAGAGCCAGATTGAGTTCGACAGCATCAATCACATTGCCTATACCCCCGCCGGTCAGAAGGAGCACCGGAGCATTGAGCATGGCCGCCACTTTGGCATTATTTACCCCGACCACTGAACCAACGCCACAATGACCGGCGCCTTCTATGATCAGAAAATCATATTTACTTTCCAACTCGGCGGCGGCTGCGCGGATGATTTCTCCAGGCGCTTCGATGTCTATCTCACCATCCAGAAAGCTGCGGGTTGTCGTGGATGTAAGAGTAAAAGGAGACATTAGGGCAATATCCTCCTCCACACCAAAAACAGAGGCAAACATTGCCGCGTCCTTATCAACTACATGCCCTTTAAATTCGATGCATTTGGGGCCGACAGGCTTCATAAAACCGACCCGTCTGTACTTTCTGCGAGCCAGATGCATCAGGGAGAGACTGATGGTAGTCTTTCCGCAATGCTGGCCGGTAGCACCTACAAATATCTTCCTGCACATCGTTTTCATCTCTCCGGTTTTGTTGTATTTTTGAAGTCATTTAAGTGGGTGAATTTGATGACGCTCCCACAATGCCAGAAATATACCAAAATTTCAATAAGACGATAGCTTTTGATAAATATAATTTAGTTAATCGGAAATTGTTTTTTCATCTTGAGCAGAAATTTATTTTGATGCGGCGCTATTTCTCTTTATCAGGGTTATGATGCCGGTATTCGGTACAACGGAAAATTGGATTGACAGAGCGGGGGCAATCATCTAGTTTGTTGAAAACGCTGGGGGAGTTTCGGCTGAGAGCGGCTTATAACCGCGACCCTTAGTACCTGATCCGGGTAATTCCGGCGTAGGGAAGCGCGACCTATCGATTTTACCAGCCGCTTCTGCGGTTTTTTTGTTTGTGGAGTGAGACATGCGGATTGTATTAAATGGCGAAAATATTGAGACAATAAACGGCAACTCGGTTGCGGGACTGTTAACAGAGTTGGGCATTGGAGTTGAGCGGGTTGCAGTTGAAGTGAATCTCGATATCGTTCCCAAAGCAGAGTACGGCGCACTCGTCCTGACAGACGGTGACAAAGTTGAAATAGTTCATTTTGTAGGTGGAGGATAGCATATATGGAACAAACTGACGACAGACTGATTATTGGCGGGCGATCATTCAATTCGCGGCTCATGGTGGGTACCGGCAAGTATGCCAGCTTCGAGCAGACCGCCCGCGCCCTGGAAATTTCCGGGGCAGAGATTATCACCGTGGCCGTCCGGCGCGTTAACCTAGACCGTAGCAAAGAGTCGCTGCTGGACTACATAGATCTCAAGAAGTACACTCTGCTTCCCAATACCGCCGGCTGCTACACGGCAGACGATGCCGTTCGCACCTGCCGTCTGGCCCGCGAAGCCGGGATGTCGGATTTTGTTAAACTGGAAGTTCTGGGGGATGAGAAAACCCTCTTCCCGGATAACGAGGAATTGCTCAAAGCCGCAAAAATTCTGATATCGGAAGGTTTTACAGTCCTTCCTTACTGTAGCGACGATGTGATTGTCTGTAAAAAACTGCAGGATCTGGGCTGTGCAGCCGTAATGCCTTTGGGAGCTCCGATCGGCAGCGGGCTCGGTATCCGCAACCCGTATAATATCCGAATCATCCTTGAGAATATCAGCGTACCGGTCATCGTGGATGCCGGGGTCGGTTCGGCTTCAGATGCTGCAATAGCCATGGAGCTGGGGTGCGCCGGTGTTCTGATGAACACAGCCATTGCCGGCGCACGGGATCCGATTGCGATGGCGGAAGCGATGAAACTGGCGGTTATTGCCGGCAGACTGTCGTACAAGGCCGGTCGGATTCCGCGCAAACTCTACGCCAATGCCTCCAGTCCGCTGGACGGCATGATCTGATAACTGTCGCGCCCTGATGCAAACTACAGATTTTAACCTGTACCTGATAACGGATCGTTTCCAAACCTGCGGCAGACCGTTGGAACAGGTGGTGCGCCAGGCGCTTTGTGGCGGCGTCAAAGCAGTTCAGTTGCGCGAGAAAGACCTCTCCACTCTTGAGCTGTACCGCCTTGCCGTAGAGATGAGGCGTCTTACGGCCGATTATGGCGCACGACTTATCATTAACGACCGAATGGATATTGCCCAGGCGGTCGGCGCCGACGGTGTTCAGATCGGTGTCAACAGTCTTCCAGTGGCCGTAGTCAGGAGTATGCGGAGACAGGGTAAAGTAATCTTATACTCCGCCCACTCCGTTGACGAAGCCGAATGCGCAGAGGCGGATGGCGCCGATATCGTCACGTTCGGACCGGTCTATCATACCCCATCCAAAGCGGGCTACGGAGCCCCCTCCGGTGTCATAAAACTGTCTGACGCGGTGCGCGCTCTGAACATACCGGTTATTGCCCTGGGCGGCATCAATCAGAGAAACGTTTCTGATGCCCTTTCTGCCGGCTGTCAAGGCATAGCTGTAATATCCGCCATACTTTCGGCGGCGGATCCACGTGACGCCGCCGCATCTCTGCTGAAAAAGATTGAAGAGCGAGCCTCTTGATGTCCAACACCCATGACGAACGAATCCATCCGGAGCTTCACATCAACTCCTATGGTCACTACCTGCGCCGCCGTTTTGGTTTCCGGATCAGCAAAGTCAACGTGGACGCCGGCTTTACCTGTCCCAACCGTGACGGCAGCAAGGGGACCGGCGGATGCATATACTGCAACAATGTCTCCTTTTCACCAAAAGAGACGCTGCCGGTGATCCCGATTGAGAAGCAGATGGCGGAGGGGATGGAGTATCACCGGATTCGCCTGGGTTCCCAAAAATTTATCATTTACTTTCAAAAATACACCAACACCTACGGCTCGGTAGAACTGCTGGCCTCCCTGTACCGTCGGGCTCTTGACCACCCGGATGTAGTTGGCATTTCCATCGGCACCCGTCCCGATGCCATCAGCGAAGAGATATTGGATCTCCTGGAGGAGATCGCCCGGACACATTACGTCTGCCTTGAACTGGGGCTGCAGTCGATGGATGACTCCATCCTGGATCGGATCAACCGCGGACACACTCTGAATGATTTTATTACGGCGGTTAATCATGCCGCCGGGCGTAATTTTGACATCTGCGCCCATCTGATCTACGGTTTTCAGGAAGAGTCTGCCGGGGAATTCCTAAAGACAACGGATTTGATGGCCGCTCTGCCGATAAATTCTCTCAAGCTGCACCAGCTGCACGCAGTAGAGGGGACCATTCTGGCCGAGATATACCGGCGTGGCGAGTTCACACCCCTTACCCTGGAGCAATACGTCTCGACAACAGCAGACTTTCTGGAGCTGCTCCCCTCCAGGATAGCCATACAGCGTCTGTACGGCTCGGCGCCGCTCGATATACGCGTCGCGCCGCGGTGGGGACTGAAAAATAACCAGATGTGGTACAAGATTGTCAACGAATTGACGCGGCGGGGGAGTTGGCAGGGGTGTAGACATACTTGAGCTTCTTGCAAAAGCAGCAATAAACCTCTCCCGTCGAGTGAAGGGGAACATATTTAAACGTCATTAGCGAGGACCCCACCTGAATCTGAACAAAATATCCTGGTGAGGGCTCAATGCCCGGTTGAGATGCTGGCCTCCACGGCAAAGCGCTTGATCTTGCGGGTAGTTGTTTTGGGGAACTCGTCTTCGCGGATCGTAAACTTGCGAACCCGTTTATAATCAGCAAGGCCTTTGCAGGCTTTCTGAACTTCAATCCGCAGCAGCGCTTCAACATCAGCCTCGCTCATCGGGCATTTGCCGTCAATCCGGCATTGATTATCGAGCGCTTCCTGTTCCGGGAAGATGATGGCATGAATCTCCTCCGACGTTGTATCGACCCGGTGGCCATAGACCATTACCTCGGCAATGAACGGACTTTTTAGAAGCTCGTTTTCCACCTCTTCCGGATAGACGTTCTTGCCATTGGGGGTCACGATAAGGTTTTTGACACGGCCGCTGATTGTCAAGAAACCGTCTTCGCTGAGCAGGCCCAAGTCTCCGGTGCGATACCAACCGTCGGAGAGGACTTCAGCCGTGGCCAGCGGATTTTTATAATACCCCTGCATAACGTTCGGCCCTTTTACAATGATCTCCCCCACCCCCTCATCGTTTGGTTCATCGATCCTTACTTCAACGCGATCGAGCAGACGACCGATCGTGCCGAGCCGCTTGGCTCCCGGCTGCTCTGCGCTGATGATCGGTGATGTTTCGGTGATTCCGTACCCCTGATAGATTGACAAACCGAACTCGGTCATCCCCTTGGCGATGGCCGGATCAAGCGCCGCGCCTCCACTGATAAAGATCGTGCCGGAACCGAATATCTGACGTACTTTCGAGGTAACGATCGGCCGTGTGAACGGAACAGAGAACAGAAACTGTGAGAGTTTTTTGGAATTTATATTCTTTGTAACCCGGTCCAGAATCATCCGGTATACTACCGGAACCGCCAGAAAGAAGGTCGGTTTGACCTCCGCCAGATTTTCCCCCAGCTTTTTCAGCGACTCGCAGAAGGATACCTTTCCTCCAAGCGAGAGAGGCAGCAGAACTCCGCAGACCTGTTCGAAAACATGGTTGATCGGCAAAAATGACAGGGTGTGGATACTGTTGTCGAGATTAAAATGTTTAGTGGCTCCCTTGATGTTGGAAACGATATTGGCATGACTGAGCATGGCGCCCTTCGAGCGGCCGGTTGTTCCGGAGGTATAGAGGATCACGGCCGTATCGGTATGGGAGCGTGGTTTTTCAGGGAGCGGCGCGCTGTGGCAGAGAGTGTTCAACGACAGGAGTTTTCCCTCGCGGGTGAGTTTGGAACGGAGCCATTCCACCGGGTCAAAGGGATCAACAGGTTCTTCCGCAGCGCCTGATTCAGAACAGGGATAGCGTAGATGGCGGAATGCCTGACGGGCCAGCACTTCCATCGTTGTGCGACGTTCTGCCGGCAGATCAACAGCGGCGACCAGTCCGCGCCACTCTTCAATCAATGCGTCAAGAACCTCTACAACTCTGGAATCTGCACCGTCGGCTATGGTCGGCGTGAGCGTTACAATGCGCTCCAGAGTTGTGATATCCGGAAAAATTTCCAGAACAAGATCTAGACAGGGGGGTGCGCTGAACACCAAGCGCGCATCGCAATCGGCCAGAATGTGACGCAGTTCAGCCGCTTTCAGCTCCTTGTCGATTGGAACTACTACTCCGCCTGCTTTCAGAATACCGAGGTATGCCGCCACCCACTGCGGCGACGACGGCGCCAGCAAGGCGGCATGATCGCCAACATTGAAACCGCCTTTAATCATGCCGGCCGCAATCCGGTCGGAAAGCTCCCATAGTGCTCCATAGGTGATGCTCTGCCATGTCCCGGCAAGCTTGTAGCGCAACGCCGGTTGATCGCTGTATTTCTGGCAACTTTCCCTGATCAGGGAATCTATGGTCTGCATGCAAAACCTCCAGAACGGAATTTTATTGGCGTGGCAGTAAAGTATGCTCGCTTATCCGGTTAATCTTTTTGGCTGCGTATACTAGCACGGCTGAGATGCTTGTTGTCAAATCTAAAAGCATTCTTAAGGGAGAGAAAAAACTTTTTCAGAGTCGCCGGGAATGCTATAGTGCCATGGTCGATTCATCGCAGGTTTTAATTTATAAGGAGTAACAAAATGTCCGAACTTCGCGTCCGATTTGCCCCCAGTCCAACCGGCTACCTGCATGTCGGTGGGGCACGCACCGCGCTTTTCAACTGGCTGCTGGCCAGGAATCGGGGTGGAACGTTCATACTTCGTATCGAAGACACCGACGTGGAACGCTCGACGAAGGAATCTGTTAACGCAATTCTTGAAGGGATGAAGTGGCTGGGACTGGAGTGGGACGAAGGGCCTTTCTACCAATCAGATTCGTTTCAGCTTTACAAGGAGCATGTTCAGACGATGCTGGATGCCGGCAAAGCCTACAAATGTTGCTGCACAGCCGCAGAGCTTGAAGCCAAACGGAATCTGGCCATGCAGGAAGGGCGCAAACCGAAGTATGACGGAACTTGCCGCGACCGGACCGATCTGCCTGACTCCCAACCGTACGTGGTCCGTTTCCGGGCGCCGCATACGGGAGTTACCTCTTTTGATGACCTGATCAAGGGGACCATAACTTTCCCGAATGAAGAGTTGGACGACCTGATTATCCAGCGCACTGACGGTACGCCGACCTACAATTTTTGCGTGGTGGTCGATGACGCCAGCATGAAAATTACTATGGTCATACGTGGCGATGACCATGTCAACAACACGCCGCGTCAGATCCAACTCTACGAGGCTCTTGGTTTCCCGGTTCCGGAATTCGCCCACGTCCCGATGATTCTGGGTTCCGACAAGACGCGTCTCTCCAAGCGCCACGGAGCCACCAGTGTCATCGCCTACCGTGACATGGGTTTTTTACCCGAAGCACTGCTCAACTATCTTGTCCGCCTCGGTTGGAGCAACGGCGACGACGAGATCTTCAGCCGGGATGAGATGATCAAGAAATTTGACATCCGCAACGTCGGGCGTTCTGCCTCGGTCTTCAATACCGAAAAACTGCTCTGGCTTAACGCGCATTACATCAAGTATGGCGATCCGGAGCGCCTGGCAGACCTGCTGTTGCCGCATATCTCCAAGCGTAAAGTCACGACTCTGGGCGGCCCGGACCTGATGACGGTTGTCAAAACCTTGCAGGAGCGCGCCCAGACACTGGAAGAAATGGCCGAGCGGGCCGTTTTCTACTACAATGCACCGGAAAATTATGATGATGCCGCTCTGGCCAAGTTTGATAATGATCATTTAATGGCAGTTTTTGAGGCGGTCCCGAGGAAACTGACGTCGGCAGCGTATGATATTTCCGGAATTGATGCACTCTTCAAAGAAATATGCACTGAAAATGGATGGAAGATGGGGCAGGTCGGCCAGCCGATCCGCATAGCCCTTTCTGGCGGCACACAGGCACCCGGTATTGGCGAAATTGTGGTGACATTGGGTGTTGAGGAAACAGTCAGGCGGATTCAGAAAGCGCGGGAGTTTGTAGCTGCAAAAAAGTAAACTGTTTCACCAATCGCAAATTAGTTGCCTGCAGTTTTCAGCGCAATCTGCAACTCATCCGCAAGATGTTTCAGATTGAACGGTTTCCTCAAAAACCCATTCAGTTCCAGACCCTGGAACCGCTCTGCAACCTCCTGCTCACTGAACCCGCTGATGAGCAAAACTTTGGTCTCAGGGCAGATACGTCGCATCTCATTGAAGACCGCAACTCCGTCCATACCCGGCATGACCTGATCGAGCAACACAAGGCTTATTCTCTTCCAATGCTTCCGGAAGAGCCGCAACGCCTCCTCACCGGTGGCTGCCGACAATGCCTCGTAACCAAGCTCCTCCAGCATGGCAACACAGACACCGCGAATCATTTCCTCATCGTCAACAACCAGGATGACCCTCCGATGCCTCTCTGCCGAGGTGGTTTCAGCGGCTGCAACTGAAGCATACCCTCGTTCCTCTTCCGTATGGGCAGCGATCGGAAATAGCACCTGGATGGTTGTCCCGACGCCGGGTCGGCTCTCCACCAGAAAGGCCCCCTTGTGGGCGCGGATGATCCCCAGCACCGCCGACATACCGAGGCCGCGCCCGGTGAACTTTGTGGTAAAGAACGGATCGAAAAGCTTTTGCAGGGTCTCCTCATCCATGCCGCAGCCGCTGTCGCTGACTTTCATCCAGACATACCGCCCAGCCGGCAGTTTTTCTTCCAGCCGGCTGCTGTTCAAGACCGCCTGCTCGAACTTCTTCACACCGGTTGAAAGTCTGATTTTTCCACCCTGATCGCCAATTGCCTCTGATGCGTTGGTGATCAGGTTCATAATCACCTGTTGAAGCTGTCCGGCATCGGCCATGACCGGCGGCAATGTGCGATCAAGATGCTGCATATCGAGCGTAACGGACTTCGAGAGAGCCGCCTCCAGCATGGTGGCATTTTCCTCCAGCAAGAGGGTCAGGCTGATCGGCTTTATTACAAAAAGACCTTTACCCGAGTAGGCCAGCATCATGTTGGTCAGCTTGGCGGCGTGCTTGCCGGCGTTGACCGCCTGGTTGATATTCTTGCGGGCCTCGGCATCCTCCGGCAGCTTTATCAGCGCCAGGTCGAGGTTGCCCAGAAGAGCCTGCAGAAGGTTATTGAAGTCGTGTGCTATTCCGCCGGACAGGACTCCCAGGCTCTCCAGCTTCTGGGCGTGAAGCATCTGCCGCTCCAGATTCAGCCGTTCTTCCTCGGCCTTTTTGCGTTGAGTGATATCCTCAAAAATAACAAAGACCTTGTCCATTACCGGAATGCCGTAGATGGTTGTTGTTTTGACTCTGCCGTCTTTGCAGGTGACCCGGTACTCCCGAGGTTCTATTTCGTGTTTGCCGGCTATTGCTTTGCCGACCAGATCCATCCATTTAGCGAACACTTCCGCGCGGTAGGTCTCATCCGGATATGCCTGCTCCCACCATCGATCCATAACCGGGATATCTTCCGGGAGGTAACCGAATGTTTCAATTGCCCTGCGGTTGATGAACTCTATCGTCCCATCCAAACAGACTATGGCCATCGAGATCGGACTCAGTTCCAATATTTCGGCAAGAAGCTCTTCGCTCTCCCGGAGCGCCTTCTCTGCTTTTTTTCTCTCTGTAATATCATGGTATATCGATTGGTATGTACCGTCGGGCATCATTTTTGTGTCCATCTCTACGCTGATGCAGGAACCGTCGGGGCGGATAAGGTCTCTTTGACTCGTTATGGTTTGTCCCTGCTGGAGCAGATCGAATCTGAGCGGCACTGTTTCCAGGCTTTCGGCAGGGAAAATCATACTGATGTGCAACCCGATCAACTCGTTCTTGCTTCTTCCGGCAATCTGTTCCATACGCTTGTTGGCGCCGGTTATCACACCTTCGTGAGATCCGAGGAGTATCCCGTCCGCAGCCTGCTCAATAATCGTTCTGTAACGTTCCTCGCTAGACTTGAGTTCTTCAGTGCGCCGGTTGACGATTCGTCGGAGGATTCGGTTCGAAATAAAGAGTACCAGTACCAGAAGCCCGAGGGCAACGCATGCAAACAGGAAATAGCGCAACGTGCGGCCGCTTGCCAGAGGTGTCCCGAACCAGGCCGTCTCTATTTTTTTCAATTCTTCCGGAGAGATCAGTTTAAAACCTTCTTCAACTATCTTAAGCAGTTCGCTATTCCCTTTTATGACTGCACGACGAAATTCACCCACGTACAGAGGTGCAGACCGTTTATACTGTTCATCGATGCCAAGCTTGTGGAGAAAATAAAGGGCAGGTGGTTTGTCGACAACAAATACGGTCACTTTATGTTCTTTGGCTGCCCGTATGAGAGTTTCATAGCTGTTGAAAAGCTGCAGATTATCAACACCGTTGCTTTTAAGAAGATCAACGGCTGCATCGCCGGCCTTGGCGGCCACGGCAAAGCCTTTCAAGGTGGCGGCGTCGGTAATGCCCGAGATATCTTTGTCGAAAAAGATCGGGACTTCGAGTTTTGCGTAGGGTTGGGTAAAATCTAGCCATCCGGAGCGTTCATCGGTCTTGAAAATGGTGTCGATAACATCAAACTCACCCCTCTTCATGCCGCTGATGGCTTTACCCCAATCCATGGCGCTGATCTCACTCTTAATACCGCTCTTTTTCTCCCACAATCTCCACTGATCAATCAGAATACCCTGCAATTTGCCTGAGTTGTCCTGGAAAACATACGGTGGGTAGTTGTTGTCCATAACGACTTTGATGGATTGCGGGCGCGCTTCGACAATGGGGGGATACATGTTGCAGAGAGAGAAGCTTATGATTACGATTCTCAGGAAACCGTTAACGGTCATAGTTTCACCTATGTTATACGTCTTATTCGAAGAGATAAAGTAGTGTAACTAACTTAAAAAGTCTGTCAGTTACGGTATGTTAACGGGTAATCACTAATATGTCACTATTTAATCTCACAACTACCTACATCCCGCGCGGCGACCAACCTCATGCCATCGAAGAGCTGGTAGAGGGGATTGAACGGGGCGACCAACACCAGACCCTGTTGGGAGTTACCGGTTCAGGCAAAACTTTCACGGTTGCCAACGTCATCGCCCAAACCTCCCGGCCTGCGTTGGTACTGGCTCCAAACAAGACCCTCGCGGCACAACTTTACGGCGAGTTTAAGGAGCTGTTTCCGGATAATGCCGTGGAGTATTTTGTTTCATACTACGACTATTACCAGCCGGAAGCATACATCCCGACCAGCGATACCTTTATTGAAAAAGATTCCGCCATCAACGACGAAATCGACAAGATGCGCCATTCTGCAACTCGCAGTCTGCTGACGCGGCGGGATGTCATTATTGTGGCCTCGGTATCCTGTATTTACGGCATAGGCTCCCCTGAAGCCTACCAAGCTATGCATATCTTTTTTCATCAGGGGGATGATTTCGGCCGGGACGAGCTGCTTAAAAAACTGATCGAAATCCAGTACGAGCGCAATGATATGGATTTTCACCGCGGTACTTTCCGGGTGCGGGGGGATGTAGTCGAAATCTTTCCGGCCTATGACAATGATCGGGCCCTGCGAATCGAATTCTTCGGCGACGAGGTCGAATCGATCAGCGAGATCGATCCGCTTAGAGGTATCGTACTGCAAAAACTCTCAAAGTGTTCGATTTATCCGGCCTCGCACTACGTCTCGACCCGCGAGACTTTGGAGCGGGCTCTGGAACAGATCAGAGTCGACCTGGGGGAACGGATCAGGTTTTTCCGCGAGCGGAACATGCTTCTGGAAGCACAGCGCATCGAACAGCGCACCTTATATGATATCGAGATGATGGAGGAGATGGGCTTTTGCCACGGTATCGAAAACTATTCGCGCTATTTCGACGGTCGAAAGACGGGTGAAGCACCCTACACCCTGATCGATTACTTCCCGGAAGACTTCGTGTTGTTTGTTGACGAATCCCACATCACAATCCCACAAACCGGCGCCATGTACCGTGGTGATCGTTCGCGCAAGGATACGCTGGTCAATTATGGTTTCCGTCTGCCTGCAGCGCTGGACAACCGACCGCTGAACTTTAAGGAGTTTCAGGCACGCATCCGGCAGGCGGTCTACGTTTCAGCCACCCCGGCCGATTACGAGCTGGAACAGAGCGGCGGCGTATTCGTCGAACAGGTAATTCGCCCGACCGGGCTTGTTGACCCGATCATCGAGGTGCGTCCTGTGACTGCAGTAAGGCAGATCCCCCACCCCAACCCTCCCCCGCTGAGGGAGGGAGCAAAAGTCCTCTCCCCCAGCGGGGGAGAGCTAGAGAGGGGGAGCGGATTCGGCCAGGTTGACGATCTTCTACACGAAGTCCGCAAAACAGTTGCAGATGGTGAGCGTGTGCTGATAACTACCCTTACCAAGCGGATGGCCGAAGAACTTACCAATTATTACCGCGAGCTGGGAGTTCGGATAAAATATCTCCATTCGGACATCGTCACCATAGAACGGATGCAGATAATTCGCGACCTGCGCCTGGGTGAATTCGACGTGCTGGTAGGGATTAACCTGCTGCGGGAGGGGCTGGATCTGCCGGAAGTCTCTCTGGTCGCCATCCTGGATGCAGACAAGGAGGGTTTTCTCCGTTCACAGCGTTCATTGATACAGACCTGTGGTCGCGCCGCCCGCAATATCAATGGCCGGGTGCTGATGTATGGCGACTGCGTGACACGCTCCATGCAGGTCTGTATCGATGAAACAGGACGACGACGGATCAAACAGCTCGACTACAACGAGAAAAACGGCATAACGCCTGAAACCGTCAAGAAGGGGTTGCGCAGTATTCTGGAATCAATCGAGGAAAAGGATTATGTCACGCAACCGATCAGTATAGCAGAGGCGGGTGAGGAGTATCTCGCACCAAAGGAGATTCCCAAACTAGTGAAAAAATTACGCAAGGAGATGCTGGCAGCGGCCAAAGAGTTGAATTTCGAGAAGGCGGCCGAACTGCGCGACCGGGTGAAGAAATTGGAGGGGATGGAGCTGGCATTGAGGTGAGGGAAGCTCCTTATATAAAGAGAGAGGGCTACGCTGATGCGCACCCCCCCCCTCTTTTCAGCTTACTTCTTGTGGCAATCCTTACAACCGGTCGGTCCCTTTTTACCTGCTGCATGACATCCTTTACAGGTTTTGTGAGCCCAATCCTTGCTGAAGCCGCCTTCGATCTTGCCGGGGGTTTTCTCATGGCACTTCTTGCAATCTTTCAACATTGTCTGATGAACCTTGTGAGGAAAGGTAACCTTGCCCATTTTTGGGGCGGCAAACTCAATAACATCACCGGCAAAGGCGGTACCTGCAAAGGCTACCATGGCAATAATTGCTACAACGCTCTTTTTCATTCTTGAATCTCCTTTTGTTGAATTTATCTGCGCATAAGGGCAGATTCTACTACTGTATTAAATCCATTTTTTTACATACATATCACGTGCCAACAGCAACAAAGGCGCTAACATCTTAATATTATTGAATCTTGATACCTGCAATAAACCGGCGCACAATATATCATACCGCAATTGAGGCAGTCAACATCCCTTTAGGGACAACTCAAATAAACTGAAATAGCTTGCCATACGTTTCTGATTATGTAAGATCTGAAATTTCAATACTACACATTTGGAGGAGATAGACGTATGACACATATCTATGACAAGCGCGGTTTCACTCTGATTGAGATTATGGTGGTGATCGTAATATTGGCGCTGCTGGCGGCGCTGGTTGGACCCAAACTGATGGGGCGTACCGACGATGCAAAGATCACGGATGCCAGGGTACAGATTAAAAACATCGAAACAGCCCTCAAACTATACAAACTTGACACCGGCAATTATCCTTCCACTGAGCAGGGCCTCACATCTCTGGTAACAATACCGACGGTCGGTGTTATCCCCAAGGGCTATAAAGAGGGGGGTTATCTGGAGAGCAAGAAGATACCGAAGGACCCCTGGGGCAATGATTATCTGTACATTTCACCGGGCGAACATGGCGATTACGATCTCTTCTCTTACGGTTCTGACGGAGCCAAGGGTGGCGAAGGCAAGAACGCCGATATAACCAGCTGGGACATAAAATAAATAAATATATCGCACAGTTATCGTTGATAATTTGACAATTTGAAAATCTGCGATATAGTCTGATTCTCTAACTTACTATTTTTATTGAAAATAAAAAAATTTAGCGGTTGTAAACCGCACAGTTGTTATCTATCAAAAAGGAGGCAACATAATGGTTCAGAAGTTCGTGTATTTCTTTGGTAATGCCCAGGCCGAAGGACGGGCAGAGATGAAAAACCTGCTGGGTGGCAAAGGTGCAAACCTGGCTGAGATGACCAGTATTGGACTGCCGGTCCCACCTGGATTCACCATCAGCACTGAAGTCTGTACCGAGTTCTACAAGAACGACAAAAATTACCCCGCCTCCTTGGCCGCCGAAGTTTCTGCCAACCTTACACGGGTTGAAGCCCTGATGAACAGAAAGTTCGGAGACCCGCAAAACCCGCTTCTGGTCTCGGTTCGTTCCGGAGCACGCGCCTCCATGCCTGGAATGATGGACACTATCCTCAATCTTGGACTTAACGATTCAACCGTGCAAGGGATCATCGCCCAGAGCGGCGACGAGCGTTTTGCCTATGATGCCTACCGCCGCTTCGTGCAGATGTACTCGGATGTAGTCATGGGAATGGACAAGCATATTCTGGAACATCTGCTTGAGCAGAAAAAAGAAGAGAGGGATGTTCATCTTGATACAGAACTGAGTGCCGGTGACTGGAAAGATCTGGTGGCGGCCTTTAAAGCCAAGATCAGGGAAGAGCTTGGAACCGCATTTCCTGAAGACCCCCAGGATCAGCTCTGGGGAGCCATCGGCGCCGTATTCGGTTCCTGGATGAATCAGCGGGCCATAACCTATCGCCGGCTTAATAACATCCCCGCAGAATGGGGCACCGCCGTCAACGTCCAGTCGATGGTGTATGGCAATATGGGCGACGATTGTGCTACCGGCGTGGCCTTTACCCGCGACCCATCCACCGGCGAAAACTATTTCTATGGCGAGTATCTGGTTAATGCCCAGGGAGAGGATGTCGTCGCCGGAATCAGAACTCCCCAGCCTATCAACCGCGCCAAGGCCACGACCCTGCCGCCGATGGAGGAGGTGCTGCCGGAATGCTACCGGCAATTGGCCTCCATCCGCGACATCCTCGAAAAACATTACAAGGATATGCAGGATATCGAGTTCACGATTGAAAAAGGCAAGCTTTTCATGCTGCAAACCAGAAACGGCAAGCGTACCGCGCCGGCCGCCATCAAGATCGCCGTTGACATGGTGCGCGAGGGGCTGATCGATGAAAAAACCGCCGTGTTGCGTGTGGCGCCATCCCAACTTGACCAACTGCTGCACCCTTCGCTCGACCCGAAGGCAGTGAAAAATATAATAGCCAAGGGTCTGCCTGCTTCGCCAGGGGCCGTCTCAGGCGAAGTGGTCTTTACAGCGGATGAAGCCGAAGCCGAAGCCAAGGCCGGGCGCAAGGTTATTCTGGTCCGAGTCGAGACCTCGCCCGAAGACATTCATGGCATGCACGCCGCCCAAGGTATCCTGACCGCCCGCGGCGGCATGACCTCGCACGCAGCGGTTGTCGCCCGTGGCATGGGCAAATGCTGTGTGGCAGGCTGCGGCGAGATCAAGGTTGATTATGCAAATGAGACCTTCACCGCAAAAAACAACGTTGTCGTCAAAAAGGGGGACATCATTACCCTGGACGGTTCCAAAGGGGAGGTCATTCTGGGAGAGGTGGCGACCGTATCCCCGCAACTGACCGGAGATTTTGCACAACTGATGCAGTGGGCGGACAAATTCCGCACCATGAAGGTGCGCACTAACGCCGATACGCCGCATGACTCCAAGGTTGCCCGAGAGTTCGGCGCCGAAGGGATAGGCCTCTGCCGCACCGAACATATGTTCTTCGATGCCGAACGTATTGCCGCCGTGCGGGAGATGATCCTGTCCGAGGATCTGGAGGGGCGTAAACGCGCCCTGACCAAGATCCTGCCGATGCAGAAGGGAGATTTTATCGGTATCTTCCGCGAGATGAAGGGACTTCCGGTCACCATCCGCCTGCTTGACCCGCCGCTGCACGAGTTCTTGCCTCAGGAGGAGAAGGATATCGAGGAGTTGTCCAAAACAATGAAGGTTCCAGTCAGTTCCCTCAAACACAAGGTAGAGTTCCTGCACGAGTTCAACCCGATGCTGGGACACCGCGGCTGCCGTCTGGGGCTTACCTATCCGGAAATCTACGATATGCAGGTGCGGGCCATCATGGAAGCGGCCTGTGAACTGGTCAGAAACGAAGGTTTCAGCATCGTTCCGGAGATCATGATTCCATTGATCGCTACGGTCAAGGAACTCTCCGTCCTTAAACAGAATGCGGTGGCGATCTGTGACGATGTGATCGCCAGCTATGGGGTCAAGGTGGAGTATCTGATCGGCACCATGATCGAGTTGCCCCGCGCCGCCCTGACCGCTGACGAGATCGCGGTCGAAGCCGAGTTTTTCTCATTCGGCACAAACGACCTGACCCAGACCACATTTGGGCTGTCTCGCGACGACGCCGGTTCGTTCCTCCCATTTTATGTCGATCACGGCATCCTGCCGGAGGATCCTTTCATATCGCTCGATCAGAACGGTGTCGGGAAACTGGTAAAAATGGCCTGCGAACTTGGGCGCTCTTCCCGTCCAGGCATCAAGCTCGGCATCTGCGGCGAGCATGGTGGCGACCCGTCATCGGTCATCTTCTGCCACAAAGTCGGCCTGGATTATGTGTCATGTTCACCATTCCGGGTACCGGTCGCACGGCTGGCGGCGGCCCACGCGGCGCTGGGCTGATACTGCCTGATTAATATAAAAAGGGGATGGCCATAACGGTTATCCCCTTTTTCTATTCTCTGCCTGATACGGTTATATCAATATCAAATTGGAATTATCCTTCCCCGAACACCAATGCGCTGAAGATAAATATTTCACAATCGCCCTGCCAGGCATTCTCGGGCAGTCCGGCCTTGATACAGGTATGCCGCAGAAATTCGTCCCTATCCCATCCATAATCGGTAGCCACCTGAGGCAGCAGCACACCACGGTAGCTGCCTTTGACGATGTAAATACCGTGTATGCCGACCTGTATCTCTTCGACCGATGAGGCTTTCTCCAAGGGGGAGAGCACCGAAATATCAAGCTCGAAATCAGCCAGGTCGTGCGCCTTCATAGGGTAGAAACGAGGATCGCGGGTCGCAGCAGACACCGCCATCTCCTGCACAAGCTTGTAGAGCGGTTTGTCGGAGACAAAGTTGCCTATACACCCCCGCAGTTGCCCCTTCTGCTTTATGGTAACGAAACAGCCTGTTTCGAGATTCAGCCCCTTAGAAGCCGTCTCTAATACCGGGACTTTGCCGCTGGTGACGTAGGAGACAATGGTGTCGCGGGCGATCTTCAGCAGCTCATTCTGTTCTTTTTTCGTCAATAGTTCCGGCATAACTCCCCCTATTGATAGCTTTTGCGACGGAACAGTCCGGTCTTGATACTGATTATGCGGTCTAGGAAAAGGATGCCGTCCAGGTGGTCCATTTCGTGCTGTATCGCGATCGCCTCGAAGCCGCTGGCATTTATCTCGCGCCGGCTGCCGTCTGATTCGATAAATTTAACAGTAATTTCTGTGGCGCGCTCTACGTCGCCGGTATAATCCGGCACACTCATGCATCCTTCCCGCGTGATTGCGGCACCAGCATGGGCGGTGATTTCCGGGTTGATCATGCAGAGAAGGCCGTGATTATTATCCTTGCCGTGACGGTTCTTCGAAACATCAACCACACAGACCCGTAAAACAACGCCGATCTGCGGTGCAGCCACGCCGACCGAGCCTGGCCCGGCCCGCATGGTGTCCAGCAGATCCACTACGAGCAGATGTATGTCGGCGTCTATCGTTTCCACGGGGTTGCAGACTTTTTTCAGCACCGGATGCGGATAACGCAGGATGGGTTGATTGGGCATATATCAGAAGGATACCGGTGTCACTACACGTACACCAATCTCCACGTTCAACTCCTTTTTCAGATTTTCCAGCAGTTTTTCAAGCCCCTCAGGGGTTTCTCCGTCCGGAAGGGCGGCTTCCAGCATCATGACATAGACCGGTTCCTCATCTGAGCCGATCAGTTTGGTGTTCAGGTCCATGATGTTAACACCCCGCCCCGCCAACTCGCGGGTCACTCGGTAAACAATACCGGGCTGATCGGCGCCGTAAACCGAGATGATGCATATCTCGTCGTCTGTCTCCTGGCGGGTGATCTCATCTGCGTGGAGAGTGCGCATAGCCAGCGACATTCCCATACCGTCGCAGACCGGTTTCAGTTCGTCTAACAACCGACTCTTGCTGAATGGTCGCGGATGAGAGACGATCAGGATCATGGCAAACTCTCCGGCCAGCATGGTACAGCTGGTGTCTGCCAAGTTGCATCCCAGCCGGAAGAGCACTTCGGCAATGCCGGCAACGATACCGGGGCGATCTTTGCCGACCACGGATACTGCGTAATGCAAGATTTCTGGCTGCTGTGTCATGGTGAACCTCACATGTTATTGTCTGTTAGTGGTTATCATCAATCGATTTCATCTGCAAATGTTTTTTGGAATCTGGTATAGTTTCCCCTCATGCGCTCACTTAATGAACTTTATGAGAACTGTTTATTGATTGAAAGGGAGGTACTATGTCCCGGACTATTACACGTTCCGTCTGTCCCTATGATTGCCCCGATACCTGCGGCCTGCTGGTCGAAGTTGAAAATGGCAGCGCCCTGAAGGTGACAGGAGACCCCGATCATCCGATGACACGGGGTCTGCTTTGCATCAAGATGAACAGTTACGAACGGACTGTGCATTCCCCCCGCCGCCTGACAACTCCGTTGCGCCGCGTCGGGGCAAAAGGGGAAGGACGCTTTGAGCCGATCTCCTGGGAAGATGCTATCGGACAAATTTGCGCAGCCTGGAAGGATCTGATCAGGACGCACGGTGGCGAGTGCATTCTCCCCTACTCCTACGCCGGCACCATGGGGCTGGTTCAACGTAATGCCGGCCACGCCTTTTTCAACAAAATCGGTGCTTCCCGCCTCGAGCGCACCATCTGTTCGCCGGCCAAGGACGCCGGCTGGAAATCGATCATGGGAGAGACTCCGGCTATGAATCCGTCGGAAATGGCCCAGAGCGACCTGGTGATACTGTGGGGAATAAATGCCGCCGCAACCAGCATCCACGCGATGCGGGATGCACAGAAAGCCAGGAAGGGCGGCGCCCGCTTCTGGGCTATCGACACCTACCGCACCCCTACCTGTGATGCAGCCGATGAAACATTCCTGATTCGCCCCGGCAGCGACGCTGCACTGGTGCTTGGGATGCTGAATGTTATCGAACGTGAGGGTCTGCTGGATCGGCAATTTATCGCCGACAACGTGCTCGGTTTTGAGGAGTTCGCCGAACGGGTTCTTCCGGAGTGCGCCCCCTCGCAAATGGCCGAGGTCTGTGGCATTTCAGCTCCTATCATAGAGAGGATGGCACGGGAGTTCGCTCGGGCTAGGGCGCCGTATATCCGCCTGGGAAGCGGCCTGACCCGTTATGGCAACGGCGCCATGACCGTGCGAACCATAACCTGCCTGCCGGCTCTGACCGGTGCCTGGAAACGGCCCGGCGGCGGGGTTTTTTGTGGAACATCGACAGGCGCTGCCTTTCCGTTGCATTCAGTGACTCGGGAAGATTTTATGGCAAAAACGCCGCGTCTGGTCAGCATGAACCAGTTGGGTGCGGCTCTCACTGAAATTGACGATCCACGGGTGAAGAGTCTGTACGTCTATCATTCCAATCCTGCCGCTATCGCGCCCGACCAGAACGCAGTCATTCTGGGTCTGGAACGGGAAGATCTGTTTACGGTGGTGCACGAACGTTTTCTAACAGATACGGCCCGCTACGCAGATATCGTTCTCCCTGCGACATCGTCACTGGAGCATCCCGACCTGTACCGCAGCTATGGCAGCTACCACACCCAACTCTGCACAGCCGCAATCGCACCGGTTGGAAACTCAAAGAGCAACTGGGAGGTATTCCGTCTTCTCGCAGCCGGCATGGGGTGGAACGAGCCGTTCTTCCTGCAGAGTGCAGATGAATTGATCGAACAGTTGATCAATTTTGAGACCCCTTGGCGGGACAGAGATGTCAGCGACCGGTTGCGTCACGGGGAACCGGTCATGCTGATCCCCCCTTCCGATCCGAAACGGATCTGGCTGACCCCTTCCGGAAAGATCGAAATTTTAAATGAACGTGAGGCGGAGCCCTTGCCTCGCCTGCTTCCTACCCACGCCATACAGGATGGCTTCCCGCTCCGCCTGCAACCTGCTGCCACGCCGTTCGCCCTAAACTCCAGCTTCTATGAGCAGAGCGGTTTGCGTGACCGGCAGGATTGCATGACGTTGATGATGAGCAAGATCGATGCCGAGGCTCGGGGCCTGGCTGACGGGCAGGCGGTGCTGGCCTATAACGGGCTTGGAGAGGTGCTGTTCACCCTCCGGATAACGGGGCGGGTCCCCCCAGGAACTGTTGTAACAGAAGGGGTCTGGTGGCGCGAGTTCATTCCGGGGAGACGAGGGGTGAATGCCCTGACGTCGCAGCGCCTTACCGACGGCGGCCGGGGGAGTACACTGTATGATGTCGCGGTGGAGGTGAAGGGGGTATGAAATACATCCTTGCACTGGATCAGGGCACCACAAGTTCACGTGCCATCATCTTTGACCATGCCGGAGGAATCAGGTCGGTGGCCCAGAAGGAATTACGCCAGATATATCCTCGTCCAGGCTGGGTCGAGCAGGATGGGCTTGAAATCTGGTCCTCGCAACTGGAGGTGGCGATCGAGGCCATCAGACTGGCCGGCCTGACCGCCGCCAACATAGCCGCAATCGGAATCACGAACCAGAGGGAGACCACACTGGTCTGGAATCGCCGGAGCGGGCAACCGGTTCATAACGCCATCGTCTGGCAGGATCGACGCACCGCAGCAACCTGTGACCTACTGAAGGCCGAAGGAGTGGAGGAGCTTTTTCGCGAGAAAACCGGTCTGCTCCTTGATCCGTACTTTTCCGGGACTAAACTGGCCTGGATCCTAGATCACGTGCCTGATGCCCGCAGAAGAGCAGAAGAGGGGGAACTCCTGTTTGGAACAGTTGATTCCTGGCTGCTCTGGAACCTTACCGGCGGCAGACGGCATCTCAGCGACGTGAGCAATGCCTCCCGGACGCTGCTGCTTAACATTCATACCGGAGCATGGGACGAGGATCTTCTCAAAATTCTCAGGGTCCCTGCCTCCATGCTTCCGGAAGTTTCGCTCTCCAGCGCAATCTACGGCGAAACAGCTTTTGGCCTTTTTTCTCAACCGATTCCTGTCGCGGGAATGGCCGGTGACCAGCAGGCCGCTCTTTTCGGCCAGAGATGTACGCGCCCGGGCATGGTCAAGAACACCTACGGAACCGGCTGTTTCATGCTGATGCATACCGGAGAGACGCTCCCGGTTTCCCGCAACCGGCTCCTGACAACGGTGGCGTGGCGGATTGGCGACAAGATCGAATACGCCCTGGAGGGGAGCGTCTTTGTAGCCGGGGCGGCCATCCAGTGGTTGCGCGACGGTCTAGGGATCATCGGTTCGGTTGCAGAGGTGGAACATCTGGCAGCATCGGTTCCAGACAGCGGCGGCGTGTACCTGGTGCCGGCGTTTACCGGACTCGGTGCACCGCACTGGGATCCGTACGCAAGCGGAACCATAATCGGCATCACCCGAGGCACCACGGCTGCCCACATCGCTCGGGCTACACTGGAAAGCATAGCTTTCCAGACAGTTGACCTGGTACGGGCCATGGAAGACGATGCCGGAATAATCCTGCCGGAACTGAGGACCGATGGTGGCGCTTCTGTGAACAATCTATTAATGCAAATACAGGCCGATCTGCTTGGTGTGCCTGTGATCCGATCCGGCATCAGCGAGACTACAGCTCTCGGCGCTGCATTTCTAGCAGGGCTGGCGGTCGGGTACTGGCGAGGCAATGATGATCCTGTTGCCTCCCGGCAAGAGGATCGGACATTTATACCGGCTATGGAACCGAGTTGTCTCGAGGAACTGCGCCGGGGATGGGATCGTGCGCTGCTGAGAGCAAAAGAGTGGAATGAGCCTCCCGAAGTCTGATCCACGGCATGGTTCTAGAGGGTAAATAAGCAGATCTTTACAGACTGAATGGAAGAGTTTAATATTTAAAAGCTATCCTCTTCTTCAGAATATGGATAAGCCCCAGAGTGAAGATATCAAAATAACGAATACTGGAGTGGTGGATTATGGGACTCTTTACTGGAGTATCGAAAAATTCGGACTCGTCGGTATCCAAGAAATTTCACACCGATTACGGACAGTTGATTGCGGATGGCGAAATCATTGAGGTCGGTTTCGTTGTCATGCGGGATACGTTTCTCTTCACCAACAAGAGATTGATTATTGTCAGCGTACAGGGCATTTCCGGCAGACAGATTGAATATCTTTCAATACCGTACAATAAAATCATGAAATTCAGCGTACAGACCGGAGGGAGCTTCGACCTTGACGCCGAATTGAAACTTTGGATTGGCAGCGAAACGATACCGCTTGAGAAAAAGTTTAACAAGGATGTGAATATCTATGAGGTGCAGAAAGTGTTGGCAAGCCACGCGTTGAAGTAGCATACTTCTGGCAAACCGGGCATCTAATAATGAACAGTTAGCAGCTTTGGGTTAAGAGCTCTATAGTCAAACTTCCCATTTCGAACATGTAATTTTAATAGTGTAAATGGTCATTAAGCGGCTAACCTGGAAGAATTTCTATTTCATGGAAGAGGGTGTAGCCTTAACTGTTTAAATGAGTATCGCTATTTAAATCTTCTGTATAGCCTCTTTCAGCACTGACAACGTATACGGCTTCTGGATGAATCCTGCCATCCCTTTACCGGCGAACTTTTGGGAAACCTCCTGTTCGCTGAAGCCACTCGATATGACCACCTTCAGGTCTGATTTGAGCTGTTTGAGCTCTCGGAAGCACTCTTCGCCGTCCATCTGCGGCATGGTCAAATCCAAAATGACAAAGTCGATGCCGGGAATGGCCTTGAACATCTTGATCGCTTCATTGCCGTCATTGGCGCTTATGACGGTGAAACCCAACTCTTGAAGCATTTCCCTCCCAATATCCCTTACCGTTTCTTCATCGTCAACCAGCAGGACTTTTCCTTCTCCTCTCCAGTCGTCTCTCTGAGTTTGGAGATCCGAGTTTAATACCATTTTCCCGGATGCCGGCAGAAACACTTTGAAGGTAGTACCTCTGTCAGGTTCGCTATAAACAGTGATAAAACCGTTATGACCACGGACAATGCCTTGCACTGCGGCCATGCCCAATCCTCTTCCGGTAAATTTGGTGGTAAAGAACGGGTCATAGACCTTGGCTAGGGTTTCCTTGTCCATGCCGCAGCCGGTGTCGGTTATCTCCAGGTAGACATAACGGCCTGTTTTGATGCTCGTATCAAGCACTACATTTTTCAGATAGTTCTTGTCGCAATCCATGCAACCAGTTGTAATCGCAATGACGCCATTCCTTTCTCCTATCGCTTCCGAAGCGTTAATGACCAGATTCATGACGACCTGGCGAATTTGGGTTGCATCGACCTGTACGGAGGGGAGCGGCTGATTCAGATTGTATCTGAAGATCGCCTTTTTGGAGATGGAGACGTCGAGCATGTGTTCCATCTCTTGCACCAGCCGGTTAATGTCTATCGTCTCGACTACGAATTTTCCTTTGCCCGAATAGGCCAGCATCTGCTTTGCCAGGTCGGTTGCCCGCACCGCGCTCTTTTCAATCCGTTTGAGGTTGTCAATAGCAGGTGATTCGGGGTTAAGACGCATCAGGGCAAGTTCGGTATTGCCGACGATTGAGGTAAGAATATTGTTAAAGTCGTGAGCTATCCCGCCGGCAAGGACCCCCAGGCTTTCCATTTTCTGCGCCTGCAGCAATTGGCGCTCAAGGAGCACTCGGTCTTCTTCGGCACGTTTGCGTTCGGTTATGTTTCGGGTTATCCCCAGCAGAGCGACAATTTCGTCATGCTCATTGCGAAACGGAACTGCGTGGGTTTCAAGCCAGATATGACCCCCTTTGAGCCCGATTGTTTCAAATTCAAGTATTCCGGGTATCCCCTGAAAGACCTGTTTCGTAAGTACCATAAAGGCATCCCTGTATGGATCGGTGATCAATGGGCATACACATTTTCCTTTTACCTGTTCAAAGGAGTCGGCCTCGATCATCTCTAGTCCTGCCCGGTTCATCATTAACAGGTTGCCATCGATATCGAGCATTTTTATGCACTCCGGCTCCGAGTCAATGATTGTTTTCAAGAACCGTTCACTGTTTGCCAAGGCCTGTTCTCTGAGAAAAAGTTCTCTTTCGGCCTGTTTACGTTCGGTGATGTCTAGAATAGACCCTTCCAGGATTCCTTGTTCCCGGTAGAGCACCAGTGACGTAATACAGTTTTTTATGCCCCTCTGCCGGTCCAGCATTCTAAATTCATAATCCGATATACGGCCATCAGCGACGAGTCTTCGGACCATCTCCTCACGTTCTTTCGGGTCTGCCCAGAGCACGGCAGACGGTTTTCCAATCGTCTCCTCCCTCGTCATTCCCAACATATCGAGAAACTTCTGGTTGACATCCAAGACCACCGATCCGTCAAGCATCGTCCTGAACATGGCGGTTTCCGAGTTATTGAAGAGGTTGCGAAACTTCTCTTCACTCTTCATTACTTCATCTTGCGTCCGCTTCAGGCGGCGATTCAAGAGCAGCAAGGCGACTGACAGAGCGCTCATGACCAGAAATGCACATGCTGCCGCCAAGATGATTTGTTCTTTGTAGTGCCCCCACAGTTTCAGAGGCTGATTTATGATCAAACTTCCTTCCGGAAGTGCAGTCATCTTGATGCCGTACCTGTTCATCACGTTGAAATCAAAAATAGTGCTGGCCGGTGTCTGCATAATGACCGGGATGCTGTCTGCCGGTGTTCCGCCGAGAATACGCAACGCTATATCCGCTGCCGTCCGTCCCTGGTCGAGGCCGGTAATGATGTGACCGCCAAGAACACCGGTGCCGAGGTGGAAGTCCCAGAATGAATAGACCGGAACAGGGCTGGTCTCAGAAATCATGCGCCCGTTTTCGACAGATGTCAGCCGGCGACCGTCTATCAGGTCAGTGGCCACACCGGGCAGAAACACGGCGCTGTCCGGCGGCAGAGCGCCAAGACGCGCGCGAATTTCAGCCAAGGACGCATCCTTGAGTACCACCAGATTATGGCTTTTGCTCAATTCAGGAAATAATTGGGTCTCGACAACTTCTGCGTTTCGCCTGGTACTGGGGTCGCCTGTCGATGTGATGAAGGCGAGGGTGCGCAGAGACGGCTGTACCCGGATGGCGAGTTGGATGGTCTTGGCAAAATCGATCTCCTCATTTACCCCGGTTACATTGCTGATGCCCTTGAGCACATTCGGCCGGAAGTTGTTGTATCCGCAAAAAACGATAGGCAGTTTAGGGAAAAGCTGTTTTCGATACTGTGTGGCAAAGTCGAAGGCAAAATTATCGGAAACAACCACCAGGTCGTGTTTATAGCCGTCATATTTGCCGGACAGTGCCGTAGCCAGCGAATCGTAACGGACACTCCCCGGAAAGCGGCGGGCGTCAAGATACTCGACGGACAACTCTATCTTCCGGTCTGCGCTCTTGAAACGCTCCGCCAGGCCACTCTCTATATCATCGCTCCACTTGAAACCTCGATCATACGAATTCAGATAAAGGACCCGGTTGGCCTTTCCATCTTCGGCCGCGGTGGACGGAACCGGGGCAGCAAGACAGAAGAGCGCAGATGTAATAAGAAATGCCAGCACGGCACGGAAAGTTCGGATGGGAATAAGCATCTTCAGCTCCTAAAGATCATACCGGCCGCCCCGCCACAGAATCCGGAAGAAAAGAAGCGGATCAATCCCAGTCGTCGGCTACCTGCCGGATTATGGCGGCTGTAAATAGAGTTTCGTTATTAATTCATATCACTCTGCTTGCGAATGTCAAATCTTGGTCCTGTCATATATTTTGTGTAAATGAGTTTTCGTTCTGTTTAAAAAGAGGGGGAGTATTGACAATTGGAGGCGCGTACTCGAACTCAATCTTGGCGGGCGGAGAGCTTGAGCCAAACTATAGGCAACCCTTCACTTATTTGCATATTCCAACAATGCCTGCCAAAGAAAAAAGGCCACTTCCCCGGAGAAAAGTGACCTTATTGAGATTTGGCGTCCCCTACCGGATTTGAACCGGTGTCGCCGCCGTGAAAGGGCGGTGTCCTGGGCCGGGCTAGACGAAGGGGACGTAAAAACCGCTCACACATGCTCCGTTTAAGGAATCAGGCCCAATTGATTGTGTGACGGAATGGGTTTTATATCCAACTATAATCCGCAAGTCAACTGTTTTTTAACTCACCGGGAGAGCATGAAATACAGTGCTATGAAAACCAGAGATGAAACTACCTGTTGTTTATCAGACTTTGCTGCTATCAGGGCAGCGCCATGCTCTTTTTGATTTGTTCGAACAAAGCTTCTGCCAACAACCGGTTTCCGGCCGCATTGGGGTTAATATGATCCGACTTGAGGTAACTCTTTCTCAGATAATCTGTTCAAATCCCTTTCCTCTTATGCCCAACAAAATACACTTAGAAAAAATCTCTTGCTTAACTTATTGGATAAGCAGAGAATAGAGCTGATGGTGAATCAGCTATGAGGAGGTAAAACCAATGGCTATGGCGTCTCTATCACCGAACAGTGTTTTGGCTACTCCTATTCAGATTAACCCTCAGGTTAAAACTGACTTACAGACTTCAGTGCCTCAAGTCGCTCAAGATACGGAAAAGGGGGCGAAAGCGGCGCAAACGGATACGATAACTATTTCGTCTCAAGCGCTGAAGATGGCTGATGACAAGAACGTTGTCGCCAAGGAAACTGCCAGGAGGTCGGATGAGCAGAGAGTCTCGCAATTAGCGAACGACAAGGCAAATGCCGAAAAAACCGCAACTCAAAAATATGCGGTAACTGCTTATGCCACTACATCTGCAAGCCAGTAATCCGGCAATCTGACGAGCAGACATATATGCAGGAACAATAAGAGGAAACCAGCTGTTGGTTTCCTCTTTTGATTTTATGGTTCTACATCATATACCATGATGCCTGTAGTATCGTCTCCAGCAATGAATCAGATTTCTAAGCGGTTTCCGAGTGTTGTAACATGAGTTCAAGGGGCGTCTGGCAGATAAGCCTGCTGGCACTACCATTGAACTTTATAATTAGCATCTCCTTTCCCTTGGCAATAAACCGGATTGCTGGTACATTCAGACCATTCACATCTGATGGAGGTTACATGAAAACAGTTCATCATCGACTCATTATTCTTGGTGCCGGTCCGGCCGGCTATACCGCCGCAATCTACGCTGCCCGGGCCAATCTCGATCCGGTCATGATCACTGGCCTGCAGCCTGGAGGGCAGTTGACCACCACCACCGAAGTCGACAACTGGCCGGGGGACCATGAAGGGGTACAGGGTCCTGACCTGATGGAACGTATGCGGCTTCACGCTGAGCGCTTCAACACGAAGATGATTTATGACCAGATCACTGTCGCAGATTTTGGAAGGCGTCCCTTTCTGCTCAAGGGAGACAGCTCCGAATACACCTGCGATGCCCTCATTATAGCCACAGGTGCTTCAGCAAAGTATCTGGGGCTCCCTTCCGAAGAGGCCTTTAAGGGGAAGGGGGTTTCGGCCTGTGCCACCTGTGACGGTTTCTTCTATCGCGGCAAGGATGTTGCGGTAATCGGAGGCGGCAGTACCGCCGTCGAGGAAGCGATTTACCTTTCCAATATAGCCCACCATGTGACCGTAGTCCACCGCCGGGAAGAATTCAGGGCCGAGAAACTCCTTTCCGATCGCCTGATAGAGAAAAGCAAGAGCGGCAATGTCACCCTAGAATTGAACTATCTCCTTGATGAAGTGTTGGGTGATACGAGCGGCGTGACAGGCATGCGCATCCGCCACCGCAACGGCTCCGCCAAGGAGATAGCAGTACACGGCGTTTTCATAGCGATAGGGCACTCTCCAAACACGTCTATTTTCGAAGGACAGCTTGATATGGCGGACGGTTACATCCGTACAAAATGTGGGGGGCTTGACGGCAACATGACCGCCACCAGCGTCGAGGGGGTCTTTGCTGCCGGCGACGTTCAGGATTTTATCTACCGGCAGGCAATCACCTCGGCCGGTACCGGCTGCATGGCGGCCAAGGATGCCGAACGTTATCTGGAAACGATGAAGAAATAGGAGGAGTCTAGATGCCGGATCTGCCTGACGAACTTGAATTGCTGCTAACAGAGGTCAGAAAAACTATTAGTGACAACAAACAGTTTCTGGATAAACTGGCGGACGAAGCGATTGAAGTTGATTCAGAGGACGATTCAGAAACCGCGGCGGGTAAAGAGGATTTCGAAGAGTTGTAACTATTTTCAATTTAAGATCTGATGAACAGAGCCCCCGGAGACAACCTCCGGGGGCTCTGTTCATCAGATGGCAGCGTTTATCGCTGTTTCTTCTGTTCGTCCGCTCCACCGGTTACATCAACACTGTTAGGAGTGTGGCAATCACTGCAGTTGGTTATATTCAGATCATCGCCGATATCAACAGGATGCACGAACTGCTTGACCTGCGTACCTTTGGGGATGTTTTCCTGAATCTGGCTGATAACGGTGTGACAAAGATTGCAATCTTTGGAGATGACCCTGCCAGCGGCATTCTTATGTTTTCCATCGTGGCATCGGAAACATCCGGGGAAGTAGAAGTGCCCCATATGTGTCGGATAGGCGCTCCAGACCACTTTCATCCTGGGGAAATAATTTCTGGAGTAGATCCGCTGGATCTCTTCTATAGCCTGTTTTATCGAAGCGGCCCTGGAGGCGGCCAGGGGGGCGTAATTCTTCGCATAATATTCATTAACCCCCTTGTTGATCGTAGCTGTTGCTTCCTCTTTGCTCTTATACTGTTTTTCCAATAGTTCACCAGCGATTTTTTTAAGGAACGGCAAAGCGGGGTCAAGCTTGCCGGCTTCAAAAGCATGATCCAACTCCTCGCTTGGCGGGTGATACGAATGAGCCGGCCTGTTGTGGCAATCAATACAGTCCATTAGCCGTTTGCCGTATTTCTCCACTTCTTCCTTCTTAAACGGTTTATCGATGCTTACAAACTCATCCAGACTGCCATCTTTCCTTTTTACCGAAATATACGGGATGTTCATCCGTTTTTCGTCAGTGGCCAGATAGTTTACTTCCTTGCCAATGTGCCAATGGATGCCAGAGCTGTTTGGTGCGCCGGGTGTGCCGCCGATTTTGATCAGCATCTGAATTTCGCGACGGCTGTTTTCCTCGTTCGGGGCGTTATGAGAAAAAAGTTTATAGCGCGCCGAGATGAATTTTTGAGGCCAATGGCATCGTTCGCAGGTGCCGCGAGCCGGTCTCAGGTTGTGAATAGGAGTAGGAATTGGCGCCGGATAGGTATCGGTCAGGACCGAGTATAGCTGCCTGGTCCCGTTGAGCTTGGCTTTGAGGTAATAATCAAGGCCGGAGCCAACATGGCATTCGACACAGCGAACCCTTGCGTGAGCTGATTCCCGCCAGGCGGTGTGTTCCGGCTCCATCTGCAGATGACAGACTTCACCACAGAAAGTGGTTGACTCCGAAAATTCAAACCCTTTGATGCTGGCAATCACTATAACGAAAAAAAATACCACCGTTACGAGAGCAAAGAAACCTGCGAGACGAAGTTTTCTCGGATCATTGAAGTCCAGGCGCGGAAGGGGCGGGAGACCCAAATCAGGATTCTTGCGATGATTGATCCGCGCACGCCACGCACCCAAGTATGTCAGCACACCACCAAATAATATTCCGCCAGGTAACAGAAAAAATGTAACTAATTCCAGGTACGGATTTTCGAACCCTCTGAATGCCTGCAAAGCCAGGAATATCGCAATCATCAAGGCAGAAATTGCAGAGGTCAGCATCCCCAGCAAACTGACGACGTTCATGTAATATTTTTCGGCGCTTATTGTTTTACGGTGATCCTTACGTTGTTCCATTGATTACTCCCCGGATACTGGACATCGTTCTGTGGCAAATAATAGACCTGTTCGTGCCATTGTATAAAGCGGACAGGATTGAAGTTGATTTTAGAGGACGATTCGGAAACCTTGACAGATAGAGAGGATTTCGAAAAATCTGTTGCGGCGTTCGATTGAGGATAGTTTGAGCAAAGCCCCCGGAGGGTTCTCCGGGGGCTTCTAGTGCGGTCAATGTTTTTTCTTGGGCTCCAGGCTCCCCTGTTTCCCCTCGGCGGTAACATCATGCCCGCCGGCCATATGGCATTCACTGCAGTTTGTCTTGTAGAGTTCGTCACCGATGTCAACCGGATGCACAAAATCGGTAATTCGTTTGCCGAGTGGGATATTCTCCTGGGACTGGTCGAGGACGTCATGGCAGACCTTGCAGTTTTTGGAGATAATCCTGCCATCGGCACTCTTGTGCTTGTCGTCGTGGCAACGGAAACAGCCCGGAGTGTAGAAGTGGCCAACGTAGTTCGGATACGTGCTCCATTTTACCTTCATGGCCGGGAAGAAGTTCCGCTCATAGATATCCTTCACACGCTCAACTGCCTGTTTAATGGCGGCCCCCTTCTCCTGGGCAACTTTAGGATAGTTCTTGTCATAGTAGGCAGGGATATCATTGGCTATGGTGGCAAAACCTTCTTCTTTTGTCTTGTATGGACGATTCAGAATTTCAACCGACACCTTCTTGATGAATGGAAGCGACCGGTCGATCCGGTTCGAAACAAAGTTCAAATCCATCTCCTCGGAGGGTGAGTGGTAGATATGGGTCGGACGGTTATGGCAATCGGTGCAGTCCATAAGGCGCTTGTTGCCTTTGGCGATTTCATCTTTTGTGAGCGGCTTCTCGATGTTTGAATATTCGGTCAGCTTCCCGTCCAGACCTTTGACGGCAATATAGGGGATATCGAGGCGCTTCTGATCACGGGCGATAAAAGTGACCTCCTTGCCGATGTGCCAATGGATTCCGTTGATGTTCGGATTCTTGGGGTTACCACCGATGTGAATCAGCATGTCGACCTTGCGCGGAGTATTCTCCTCGTTGGATGCATAGTGGTAGAAAATCTTCTGGCGGCCGACGTAAAATTTTTCCGGCCAGTGGCAATGTTCGCACGTTTCCCGGGCCGGGCGGAGGTTGTCGATGGGAGTTTCGATGGTTTCAGGATAGGTATGGAAAAGAACTGCGTACAACTGTTTCATACCGGATATCTTGGCCTTCACATACCAGGCGGCGCCCGGACCCACGTGGCATTCGACGCATTTCACCTTGGCATGGGGCGAGTTGCTCCAGGCGGTATGTTCCGGAGTCATGACCGGATGGCAGAGCTCTCCGCAGAAGGTGGTAGACTCGGTGAACTCGAACCCTTTGATAGAGGCAACGGCCACTACTACTACAAAAACTGCGGAGGCAACGATAAAGAAGATAAAAAGACGGCGGCGGTTCGGGTCGTTCAGGTCCAGGCGGGGAAAGGGGGGAATATCCTCGTCCGGTTTCGCCATCCGTTCATTGCGAACCCTCCATGCCCCCAATGGAACCAGAAATAGGCCGAAAACCAGCATGCCTGGGAAGAGAAAATATGTCATCAAGCCGAGGTAGGCGTGCTCAATTCCGGTGATCATTTCAAACGCGGTAAACGCAATGATCAGGCCGGTGGCTGTTAGTGCCAGGATAAAACCGATCAGGCTGATAAAGTTCCAAGCGTATCCTGCTGTTTTGCGAATGGCCATGACGTACTACTCCTTCTCCCTGTTTGGTTAATTAACTGCAGTACCGTTTACGGAATAACTGCTCGAAAGCATGGCAATCTACAATGGGGTGACATATTTGTCAAAACTTTTTTGACGCTGGACAGTTACGCATAACTGACGTAAAAGACAACTGAAAATGAGGATCGGCAAAATTGATTTGTTGACAATTTCACTGCAATAATAATAAATTCAAATGTCGTTATAAACAAAAGGAAAGCAAAATAAGTTCATCTGGAGGAGCATGGATGTCACAGTCAGATCAGACTCTTGAAGAGAGGGAAAAGGAGCTTTCGGCCCGTATTCAGACATTGGAACGTCAACTTGACCGCCTGTCAGCCCGTATGGGTGATGGAAACGACCCCGGGGTGCCTCACTCTCCAGTCCCCGCTGCTGCTGCGGCCAGGGAGAAAGAGTACGAGCCGGATGAAATTACAGATGTTTCAGAAGAGGTGCTTAACTGGGCCGGTCGCACATCTCTGCTCCCCCGCCTCGCTACACTCTGCTTTCTGCTTGTCGTGGCCCTGATTCTTCGCACCATAACCGACAGCGGACTGGTCAACGCGCTGGTCGGCTCGGGCATCGGAATGAGCTATGCCGCCATCTTGATGATCGCCGGCTGGTTTAAATACCGTGAGCAGAGCCCTCTTGCCCCAATTATTGCCGCCAGTGGTGCGATATTGATGTCTACCATAGTGGTTGAGACACACTCTCGCTTTAACTCCCTCCCACTCGTACCGGCATATCTGACACTGATGGCAACCGGTATAGGCATGGCGCTGATAAGCCGCCGGTTCAACGCCTTCACCCCCATTTCGGTCGGTATCCTCGGCATGTGCTTTGCCGGCGCGGCGATTGATTATCCTCACCCATTCTTTCCCTATCTCTCTCTTGTGCTCTTCACCGCCAATCTGCTCGGATATTTTGCCGCGCAGTTGAAAAGATGTTCATGGCTCCGCTGGTCAGCCCTTTTCGTAACCATGGTCATGCTGCAGCTATGGCAGGTCCAGATCGTCACCTCACTCCGCAAGGGAGAAACTGCTGCCCCTGAACTGGCAATTTCCTGGTTTCTGCCGGTAATGGCGGTATTTGCTGTCACCTACATCCTCCTTGCCCTGCTTGGTATCGTCCGGAGCGGCACGGATAAGATATCAAAATTTGAGTTGGCTCTTCCCACGCTCAATATAACCTGGGCTTTCTCCGCCGCTATCTACGTAGTGAGCGCCCAGGGAGGAAACACATACCTTTTGGGCGTCATTGGTGTTGTGGCCGCAATCGGCCACCTTGCTGCAACCTTCTGGCTGGCACGCCGCGGCATCGCGGGCACTCCGGGAGCCAGCTCCTTTACCTTTGCCTCCGGAGTGCTGCTGGCGCTGGCGTTGCCGGCGGCTACGGGCAAGTTCCTGCTCTCTCTGCCGATCATCTCCTTGGTGGCACTCTTCATGGCCGTTATGTCGCGCAAATGGGGGAGCGGCACGATAAGGGTGACAACATACCTGTTCCAGATCTACTGCTCTGCGGCCGTTGTTTTCGCATTCCTGGGAGACTCCCCTGCTGCGATGGGTGCTGTCAACATGCTCCCTGTCGGCCTCCTGACCTGTATTATTCTCTACCAGTACCAGTGGTGCCGCTTGCTGCCGCCTGCCCCCGAATCCTCATTTTTTGGCAGATTTGATAAGAACGACAGGAGTGGCGTACTGCTGCTGCTTGCCGGGTTGATAAACGGTTTCTACATGATACGCATCGCTCTGTTTCAGGCCATGCCGATGCTTCCCGCAGAGATGCAGCGTGATGCATTCCGCTGTTCCCAGTCGGTCCTGATAAACTGTGCAGCCATCGCACTGATTCTTTTCGCCTTCTTGAGGAAAAACAAAGAGATCCGCAATGTCGCAATACTCGTCATGGTCATAGGAGGAATAAAGGTCTTTCTGTATGACCTCACCCGCACACATGGGCTGCCGCTGGTGTTCAGCGTTTTTTCATTCGGGATGGCAGCCGCAGTGGAATCCATTGCTTTGGGCAAATGGCAGAAACAGCCTGCCGATCGGAGAGAAAATGAACCAGTTGATGGTATATGAAACTGGAACCTAAAGGGCCTGAAGAACAACACAGTTTGAGGATAAAAAAAGGGGGCTGATTAGCCCCCCAAATCATTTTATTCAATTATACTTATCAGTGTCCCCCGCCTGAGATAAAGGCCAGTATCATCAGCAACAGCAGGCCGAGGCCGGTTATTAGGGCGGTAAACCCGAAACCCTTGAGCATGAAGTCGTAAATCACGCCGCTGGTTTTCTTGCAGGCGAACTGCTCGGTAATCCCCTCCTCTTCATAGCGTTTCCACTGGTCTCCCCGCTCTTCGATCATCTCCTCCTTACCGATCTGACCATTGAAAATGACGAAGTCCATCGGGAACTTCTCGGGGCGTCCATGGGTGTTGAAGAAGTGGACCGTGAAGATGAAACCGGTTGCCAGCAGCGCTTCGTCCGAATGGACAATCGTTGCCACGTTGAACGCCCATCCGGGCAGGAACAGCCCGAAGAATTCCGGGAACCAGAGCATCAGGCCGGATCCGCCGATAGCGAACATACCCCAGAAGACCGCCACGAAGTCGAATTTTTCCCAGTAGGTCCAGCGTTCGAAGGTCGGCTTCGGCCCCTTGAAAAAGAACCATCTGACCATATAGAACACATCCTTGATGTCGCGCAGATTGAAGCAGAGCGAATCAGGACCGAACAGGCGCTGTATCGGATTACCTTTGATATCTTTCCTGATAAACAGGAAATTGATGCTCATTACAATTGCAGAGCCGAAATAGACGAAAGTGATTACAGCGCCTACGCGATGAAGCAGCGCGGCATTTGCTGCCCCACCGTAAAAATGCATCATGAAGTCGGCCCACTGCTGGCCGCTGAATTTGAGCGGCAAGCCGGTCAACGACAGCAGCAGGAAGCTGGTGATGACCAGAAGATGCAGAACGATGTGAAGACGGTTGAAGCGTCGGTACTGCTTGTGTGCATGTGGAATTACGTGATGGTGCGTACCATTAGGAGTAACGTGTTCATCTGCGCCTGCGGCCAGTATGTCGGCCTTCTCACGGTTTTCAACAAAACCCCGGAACATCCACAACAGGGTGTGAATCCAGAAAACGGCAAATGTGGAAAGCAGCAGTCCGGTCATGGCGACAAAAGTGTAGAACAGGATCGGATATTTATGCCGGTCCGTCATCTCGCCATGGGCATAATACTGGGCGAAGAGCGGTGTTGCCTTGGAGTGGCACTTGGCGCATTGCCGAACCAAATTCGCTGGGTTGATGCTCGATTGCGGATCCGATTTGGGCAATACCGAGTGTGCGGTATGGCAATCTGCGCAACCGGCTACTTTATCAGGGAAACCGAGGCGGTAATTTTTGCCGTGGTAGCTCTCCATGTATGATTTGACCGCCACATTTGTGACCTTGTTTTTGGCCATCAGCTTCTGGTCGCTGTGACACTTCATGCAGACTTTGGTGTGGAATTCGCGCCCTTTGTGGTCATTTGCGCCGCCAAGTTTGTCGATAGCGTGGAGATTATGGCAGTCATGGCAGGCCGCAGAATCCATGTTGCCGGCTTGAACCCCCTTGCCGTGGATCGACGTCTGATATACCGCCTCCTTGTCATGGCACTGGACACATTTGGCAACCACTACCCGCTTGTCATTTTTCCAGTACTTATGGGTATGAACATCTGTGTGACACTGGGCGCAGGTCACCCCTTTTTCAGCATGCACACTTGAGTAATGCTCGGAATTCTGTTTTTTGTGGCAGCGTTCGCAGTGTACCTTATCGACCTTGATCTCTCTTTTCATATGCTTGACGAGATCGACAATATCGACATGGCAGCTGGTGCAGGCATTTTTGCCATGGACAGAACCGGCAAAATCCTGAATGGCGATCTTGTTGCTGTGGCACCCCAGGCAGGTAGCAGGGTCAATGGCCATCCCCTGCTCTGCATCTACGGGAAGAGCAAAGGCAACCGTCAGGAACATCAGAGCAATGAATCCGAAAAGTTTTGAAGACATGTACCAAACCTCCTGGAAGATAAAATTTACGGCGCCTGCCTAGTGAATGGCAATCTGAACCCTGTAGAGAGCCTCTGCATATCGTTACTTTTTGATGCCGCATTCCTGGCGCGCTTAGCGATAAAAAGGGAATGAGCCCAAAAATCTTTTTGTGTATACACTAAATGAATTAATAATAGCAATGAAAAGGATGCAACATTTTGGATTTGAATCTGGAATAATTTTGAGGAGAGGGAATCTTGGATCTGGCAAGGAAGTATGTGGAGTGCATACCCATCTTTTGCCGGTCCTCTGAATTTCGCGGGCACCTCTCCTGCGAAGACGGACTGTTCCGTCTCCGCAGGAGAGGTATGTTACTTATGGATGGCAACCTTTACAATTTGTCGGCCCTTTCTTCATTTCGGCGTGGCATTCCTTACATTTCTTGTGCGCAAAATCCTTGCCGAATCCGGCAATCTTTCCACCCTCGGCTTTTTCATGGCACTTCTTGCAATCTTTGACAGCTTCAGCGTGTGCCTTGTGCTTGAATGAAACCCCTTTTTTCATTTCCATCACGTCGGCGGCAAATGCTGAAACAGCAAAAACGGTTACTGCCAGTACTGCGATGATCATCTTCTTCATGCTCAAGTCTCCTTTTCCCTGTTTTTTTACGCGGTTGCGCAGTAACAGTGCGATACCAATCAATGGACGATTCCCCGTGCATTTAACCGGCATCCATGTTCTGATCTTGTGTATACAGTAAATTTTCCAATGATTCAAGCTAAACGAAAAACATAAGCTGTTTGCAAAAAAAGAGCAGCAGATCATCTCTGCTGCTCCGTTTTTAGCTGGTTTATATCCTAGATTTGAAATTGAAATAAGTTTCTATCGAACCATCTTATTGAGGAGGGGGGCTATTTTCTGTGGCACATTTCGCAATTGCCCTTGGGTTCAAATGCCCTGCCACCTTTTTTATGGCATTTACCGCAGTATTTACCCGAATTTATATCGGCCATTTTCATCTTGGTCGAACCTTTCTTCATTTGGAAGATTTTGGAATGGCATTCCAGGCATTTAACCTCTGCATCGGCGTGATTTTTGCCATCAAAGACAACTTTGCCCATGGATGTGTCCCACGATACGGTTTTTCCGGGTTGAATCGCCTGCGCGTGGCTCACAAATATACCTGCGGCCAAAACTGCCAAAACTGCTGTTAAACGGCTCATACGCCACCCCTTGGCTATTTATTGTCACTATTATAACTACTTCTACTCTCTTCATAATGCTATTTGTATAAAGAATCAACAATTTTGGTGGAATTCATTTATTTTCAGTTAGGCAAATCCTATTCTTGGGGAAGGGGAACTCAGATGCAGATCTGCATGTATACAATATAAAACGGGTTTTGTATTGACAAGCAGCGGGTGTTTTAATGATACTAAAGAACAAACGTCACCTAGTGTAGAGACAATCAACAATTATCTGCTATAATCGGCAGATATCTGCTGGCGGCACCCCCCATCAAAAGAAATGACATTGAGGTTGAGATGAAAACTCCGCATATTGCTCGTCCCAAGATGGTTTTACTCTACCTGGTTTCGCTGGCGTGTCTGTCTGCAAGCTTGGCGTATGCCGCCAGGTTAAAGGAGTTTGACCGTTCCGGGAAATTGATTGTAACAGAGAAGTCTGCTGCTGAAATGCAACCTACCTACGACATAAAGAATCGACCGAAGGAAAATATCTTTGCGGTGCCGCGCCCACCTTTTTCGGAGGGAATCTTCCCCTGCAGCCAGTGCCATAGTTACATTAAGCCCAACCCGCAACGGAGGGTCCTTACCGAGTACCACACTGATATAGTGCTCCATCATGCCGAAGGTCAACGCTGGTGTACGGACTGTCACAACCTGATAAATCGCGACAAGCTGCGCTTGGTCTCAGGCGAGCTGATCGCTTTTGACGAGTCCTATCGGCTTTGCGGTCAATGCCACGGCGACAAGTTCCGTGACTGGAAGGTGGGCGTGCATGGCAAGCGCACCGGTTATTGGAACGGAGACAAGCAGTACCTGCTCTGTGTCCACTGCCACAATCCTCATGACCCCAAGTTTAAAGCGCTCAAGCCCCTTCCGCCACCTGTTCGTCCCGGCGCCACACACAAATGACCCGTAAAACCTTATCAAATCAGGGAGCTGATCCATGTCAGAAATAAAAAAGAATACGTACGACCAGCATAGGTCACGACGCAAGTTTTTAAAAGGAATGGCCGCCGGAATTGGTTTGATTGCCCTGCCCGGCAAAGATGCGTCTGCCTCAATGTGGGAGGAGTTTTTTCAGAAGCATTTCCGGGAACTTTCCAAAGAGGAACTGAAAAAAGTACTGGAGCGCCTCGAAAATGAGTACAGCAAACAGTTTGGAAAACAGGTCGCGGTAAAGGCCACACCGCCGATCGAGGGCGTTCGTTATGGCTATGCGCTTGATCTCTCCCGCTGTATCGGCTGCCGACGCTGCGTATATGCCTGTGTGAAAGAGAACAATCAGTCGCGGGACCCTCAAATTCACTGGATTAGGGTCTTGCAGTTGGACAAGGAAAAAGGTGTCGATCTTTCTCATGCCGAGCAGTACTACAACCCTGAAAAGGTGCCGGAGAAAGGGCATTTTTATATGCCTGTCCAGTGTCAACAGTGTGAGAAACCTCCCTGTACAAAAGTCTGCCCTGTTCAGGCCACATGGAAAGAGAACGACGGAATTGTCGTTGTCGACTACAACTGGTGCATTGGCTGCCGTTACTGCATGGCGGCCTGCCCCTATGGAGCGAGGCATTTCAACTGGGGTAAGCCGGGTCTCCCTTCTGCAGAGATGAACCCCACTACCCACTACCTCGGCAATCGTCCCCGCCCGAAAGGCGTTGTTGAAAAATGTACTTTTTGCATTCAGCGGACTCGTGAGCAACCTGGACGTTACCCCGCCTGCGAGGAAATCTGTCCGGTCGGCGCCCGCAAATTTGGCAACCTGCTCGACCCGGAGAGCGAAATCCGCTACCTGATTGAGAACAAGCGTGTCTTTATATTAAAAGAAGAACTCAACACCCAGCCAAAGTTCTTCTACTTCTACGCGACCTAATGCTCTGGCATTTGCACACTATCTAAGCAGGGAGCAACAATGAAAAATATATGGAATTTTTTTGCGGGCACTCTGGTGCTGATTTCCAAGGGGAGCAAAGCTTACTTCTGCTGGGTTTTTTTCCTGTTGGGGCTGATGACCATTGGCGCTGTTGCATATTTCCAACAGTTGAATGAAGGCCTCATCGTCACAGCAATGAGGGATCAGGTTTCCTGGGGCTTCTATATCTCCAATTTCACCTTCATGGTCGGGGTGGCTGCGGCTGCCGTACTGCTGGTGATTCCGGCGTATGTGTACGAATGGGGTCCGATCAAGGAATTTGCCGTTCTCGGAGAACTGTTGGCTGTATCGGCAATTGTAATGTGTTTGCTATTTGTGACTGTAGATATCGGGCGCCCCGAGCGTTTCTGGCACCTGATCCCAAAAATCGGCCTGCTCAATTTTCCGCAGTCACTGCTGGCGTGGGACGTGGTTGTTCTCAATACCTATCTGGTGTTAAACCTTACGATATCCGTATATATTCTCTACAGCCTTTACTACAGGCGGGAACCGAAACATAATTTTTATACCCCGCTGGTTCTCCTGTCGATCCCGGCTGCAATCTCTATCCACACAGTAACGGCGTTTCTCTATAACGGGCTTGGAGCCCGCCCATTCTGGAATTCATCCATCCTGGTTCCCCGTTTTCTTGCTTCGGCATTCTGTTCCGGTCCGGCCTTCATGCTATTGATCTTCCTGCTTGTGCGCAAGTATACCAAATTCAGGATCAAGGACGAGGCCATCCAGAAGGTTGCTGAAATCATGGCATATGCGATGTTCATCAACCTTCTGCTGCTTGGTGCCGAACTTTTCAAAGAATACTATACCGATACGGTCCATCTGGATTCTTTTCAATATCTTTTCGAGGGCTTGGATGGCCATTCCGCGCTGGTTCCCTACATATGGACAGCCATGATTTTCAACGTAACCGCCTTTTTCCTCTTTTTGGTCCCTGCAACCCGCAGAAATAATGTGACTCTGGTTATCGGCTGTATCCTGGTTTTCATCGGAGTCTACATAGAAAAGGGAATGGGCTTGGTGATACCCGGATTTATTCCCGACACGCTGCATGAGATCTATGAATATTCGCCAAGCGGTACTGAACTCCTGCTGGCTATGGGTATCTGGGCCACTGGTCTGTTTGTCTATACCATGCTGCTGCGGGTGGCTATACCGATCCTAAACGGCGATTTTCACGTCGCCGATGATGGCGTTGGTTCCTATATCGGCGACAAGTTGTTCTTTTCCCGCCAGGATACGGATGAGGCTAAAGCTGATAACACGAGTGAATCTAACCGATAGTTACATACCAGACGATGTTTAGCCTGGTATAAAAGTGGAACAGTGTTTAATTCCGACTTGACACTTGAATAGCACCGTTCTATAAAGCTGGAATTATCTCCGGCCTGCCGTCTTAGCAACTGTTAGCACGAGTGGCAATCCGGAGTTCTTTTTAGCCAATTTACAGCAGCCAAATATATGGCACAAGGGAGAAAGAGTGAAAAGTCATGTCTGGCGACCACTGTACGTGGTCATTGCTTTTGTCGTAGCTTTACTGGTATTTCGCTTCTTCTACGTACCTAACGACTTCGGTTCGGGAAAAAGGGGTTTCATGTACTCTTTCCACCGCAAGTCAAATGTTATGGAGTGGAAGAACCAACCGGCGAAATACGGAACTTCAGGCCGTGAGAGAATGCATGAATACTGCAGCGCATGTCATGGAGCCATCGTCAAACTTCGTTCCGAGAAGCTTCACGGGATAATCCCGTGCGAGGACTGCCACGGACCTGCAAAGAACCATCCTGAGGATCCGGAAAAACTTAGTATAGACCGCAGTCGCGAACTTTGCCTGCGCTGTCACACCGATCTCCCCTACACGACGAGCGAGCGCAAACGTATTCCCGGCATCAACCCCAAAACACACAACACTGGCTTGGAGTGCGTTAAATGCCACAATCCGCATAACCCGAGTCTGGAGGGAATGAAATAATGGAGAGGCGAGAATTTCTAAAAAAATGTGTGATGGTCATTGCAGGCGCTTCAGTCCCCCTTTCCGCCCTGACGCTGATCGATCCCAAAAAGGTGCTGGCCGCCAATCCCGATATACAGTGGGCATTCCTGGTCGATACGACCAAGTGTGTCGGATGCGGTTTCTGTGTCAAAGCCTGCAAGACTGAGAACGATATCCCATTTGATGCTCACGTTTCCCGGACATGGGTAGAGCGTTATGTATATACGAAAGATGACAGACGCTATGTAGACAGTCCCAATGCCGCACTTTACGGATTCACCGAATCCAGAATCGATCTGGGTCGCGGTGAATTCAAGGAGATTGACCCGAAGAACGTCGGTAAAGCCTTCTTTGTCCCCAAACTCTGCAATCACTGTTCATCCCCCGCATGTACACAGGTTTGCCCGGTCGGAGCCACCTACAAGACCGACGATGGCGTCGTTCTTGTAGATCGGACATGGTGTATCGGGTGCGGCTATTGCATCATGGCATGCCCCTATGCCGCGCGGTTTTTCCACCCTGTGCTTCACGTTGCCGACAAGTGCACCTTCTGCTATCACCGTCTCAGCAAAGGATTGGATTCGGCCTGCGTCAACGCCTGCCCTTTCGGCGCCCGCAAAATGGGTAATATTCACGATATCGACGACCCGATCACCAAGATCATCATGAATGAACGGGTCGGGGTGCTTAAGGATGAATTCGGAACCAAGCCTCAGGCCTTTTATATTGGCCTTGCACAGGAGGTGCGTTAGTCATGGTAGGACAAATCGCGCAACACGCTATGGAAGTTCACGGAGAAGCGTGGACGATCAAGGAACTTTTTACCCTGCCGAATGAGTATATCTACTGGTCGATTCAGATCGTCATGTACCCGTTCATGACCGGTCTAGTGGCCGGAGCCTTCGTACTCTCTTCTCTCTACCACGTTTTCGGAGTTGAAAAACTGAAGGAAATCGCCCGCTTTTCGCTGGTTTTCTCGTTCGCCCTGCTACCGGTGGCCATGATGCCGTTGATGCTCCATCTGCAACAGCCATTCAGAGGAATCAATGTTCTGATGACACCGCATTTCACATCGGCGATTTCGGCATTCGGGATAGTTTTTCTAACGTACGCTTCGATTGTTGCGACCGAGATATGGCTGGTATACCGTAAATATTTTGTTGAAACGGCAAACGTGTTAATGGCCAAGCAGAACCGCAGCATGATCGACAACCTCCGCATGATGATTTTTCAGGCGCTGACACTCGGCGCCTGGGACATAAGCCACGAGGCCGTGGAAAAAGATCACAAGGCATGCAAGATCATGGCAGGAATAGGGATCCCAGTGGCCTGTTTTCTTCACGGTTACGCCGGTTTCATCTTTGGCTCGGTCAAGGCCAATGCTCTCTGGATGACTCCGTTGATGCCGGTTATATTTATCTGTTCGGCGGTCGTTTCCGGAGTCGCCCTCTGTATCCTGACCTACGTTGTCGTTCAGGAAATCCGCAAGTACATGGCCAAAAGTAAAATGGCCCGTTGGGCAAAAGATGCGGATGCTCCAAATGCCGAAGAGCTTGAAGCATCAAAACACACCGAGGTCATGATTTCATCCAACTACCTCCTTTATTTCATGATTGCCGCTATGACTCTTGAAATACTTGATCTGATCTTCCGTGGCTACACCCAGGTCAAATCCTGGGACATCCTGCGCGAAGTCATCATGGAGCGAGACTTCGTCAAAATATTCATTTTACAGTATACTATCGGGAACCTGCTTCCTTTCGTCATGATGATACTCCCGGGGCGCACGGTTCGGCGCACAACCATAGCCACAGTGCTGGTTTTATTCGGAGTCTTCATGATGCGTTACAATGTCGTTATTGGTGGGCAGGCGTTCTCCTTAAGTTTTGCAGGTTTCATGGACTACCACCTGCCTATAATTCCGCATAACTGGGAAACCTTCAAGGAAGGGCTATTAGGTGCCATGACCGTTGCGGTAACGCCGTTTGTGCTGTTCTATTTCATTAACATGTTTATTCCTGCCTTCTTGAAAGAGGAATCTACACACTGAAAAAGGTTTCCGGTTTTCTTTACTCCAGGGCGACAGGCTTCTCTGTCGCCCTGTTTTTTTAGTACGTTACAAAATATTTTCTTCACTTTTCAGCAAATAATATTTTTTTGACTTGCTTATCCTGTTTATAAGGATTATGCGGTTTCACTGAATCTTGACTTTGTAAAATTCATTTGATAGCCTTACTGGTCTTTCGTTCATAAACCATAACCAGAACAAAGCGGAGTTGTCTGCCATGCATAAAAAATTGTTCATACCCGGCCCGGTCGAGATTCACCCCGATATTCTCGCCGCCATGGCTACGCCGATGATTGGTCATCGGATGAAAGAATATGCTGAATTACATGGCCGGGTCACGGCGGGACTAAAAAAAGTATTATTCACGGAGGGTCCGGTCTTCCTGGCAACATCCAGCGCCTTCGGGGTCATGGAAGGGGCAATTCGGAACCTGGTCGGCGCTCGCTGCGCAAATTTCTGCAACGGCGCTTTTTCAGATAAATGGCACGATGTTACGCTGCGTTGCGGCAAACAGGCCGACGCCATCCGCTTCGACTGGGGCAAACCGGTCACTCCCGAAACGGTTGAACTGACACTCTCCACCGGCAAGTACGATAGTATGACCATGATCCACAATGAGACATCTACCGGGGTAATGTCGCCGCTCCCCGAGATCGCTTCGGTCATGCGGAAATTTCCGGAGGTGATGTTTATCGTGGACACTGTCTCGTCCATGAGCGCGCTTAAAGTACCGGTTGACGAATTGGGAATAGACAGCTGCATCTTCGGGGTGCAGAAGGCTTTCGCTCTGCCACCTGGACTGGCGGTCTTTACCGCCAGCGAAAAGGCCCTGCAGAGGGCAGCCGGCATGGAGGGGCGTGGTTATTATTATGATTATATGGAGTTCGCCGCTAACGACGCCAAGGACAACACACCTTCAACCCCCTGCATATCTCTGATCTATGCAATGGATAAACAGTTGGAAAGGATTTTTGCCGAGGGTCTGGAGGCACGCTGGGCACGTCACGCCGCACTGGCCGATTATGTGAGGGGATGGGTCGCCAGCCGCGGTTTCGAGCTGTTTCCGGAAGCCCGTTACTGCTCTCAGACCCTGACCTGCAGCCGCAACAACCGTGGCATAGACCTGGCTGTTCTCAAGAAAAAACTTGGCGAGGCCGGTTTCGCCTTTGACGACGGCTATGGAAAGATCAAGGGGGAGACTTTCCGAATAGCACACATGGGGGATATGACCAGAGCCGATATTGACGGGCTTCTCACTGCGATAGTAACTATCATACCCGAGTTGGCATGATGACTGTGTCCGATAAAAACAAGGAAGCCTTCCGTCTGGAAGGCTTCCTGTTCTGGTGATTAAAATGATTCACTGTCAGGCTGCCAGGCAATTACTCTTTTTCGAAAACATCCTTGCCGGCCCCGCATAGCGGACAGGTCCAATCATCCGGCAGTGACTCAAACGGTGTCCCGGCGGCAATACCGCGATCCGGATCCCCTTCGGCGGGGTCATAAACATATTGGCAGATAGTACAGATCCATCGTTCCATGTGTCGCTCCTTTTCTCTGTTGGTGTATTGTTCCATCCGGAATTATTCCCAGCTGATGCATTGAACCGGACATCCGTCGATAGCCTGCTGTATCTCCTGTTCGGATGCGCCGACCGGGTCATATGCCTCTGATTTGCCGGAACTGTTAAAGCGGAATACGGCGGGACATGTCGAAACGCAAAGTCCGCAACTGATACAATCATTCTGGGCTACAATAACTTTTCTGTTCATGGATAACGCCTCCTGAAACCTGTAGGGGGTATTGTAGCAGTTTCAGGATAGAAGTCAATTAAGTGGGAGTTGGATATGATTTTTGAGCAAATCGCCGTTGGACCGCTTTCGGTCAACTGTTATGTACTTGGGTGCGAGAAGAGCCATGACGGGATTGTAGTCGATCCGGGCGGAGACGTAGAGCTCATCAAACAGGCGGTTCGGAAACATGGGTTAAAGATAAGTTCCATCATAAATACCCACGGTCATTTTGATCATGTGGGGGGCAACTTACAGGCGGTAGAATCTTTCGGGGCTCGACTTCTTATCCATCAGGCCGACGCCTATCTCCTAGGCACTGTCGCAGAAGTAGCCCGGATGTACGGCATGACCGGGGAAAACTCACCGGAACCGGATGAATTTTTGTACGACGGTATGGACATAACTTTCGGAGCATATGCTTTGAAGGTGTTGCACACGCCGGGACACACCCAGGGCGGCTGCTGTCTTTACATAAAAAAAGAAGATATGATAATCACCGGCGACACCCTATTTGCCGATTCCATCGGTCGCAGCGATTTGCCGGGCGGCTCGCACGAACAGCTACTTGACTCAATCCGCACCAAGCTTTTCTCCCTGCCTGACAATGTGACCGCTTACCCGGGGCATGGCCCTGAGACAACCATCGGTCACGAAAAGAGCTGCAACCCATACTTTTAATTCTGCTTAACATAGGTGAGGTCGATACGGAAATGCTTAAAGACAAGCGGATAATATTGGGAGTTAGTGGCGGTATCGCCGTCTACAAGGCGGTCGAACTGTTGAGGCTGCTGACCAAGGCCGGGGCTGAAGTGCATGTCATCATGACCAGAGCCGCCCAGGAATTCGTCACGCCACTCACCTTCCAGACCCTCTCCGGCAATCCTGTACATACCGAACTATTCAACCTGATCGCCGAGCGTGAGATCAGTCATATTTCACTTGCCGACCGGTCAGATCTGTTCATGATCGTGCCGGCCACGGCCAACATTGTTGGCAAGATTGCGGCAGGCATCGCAGACGATATGCTGACCACAACGGTTATGGCCACCAAATCGCCGGTTCTGATCGCTCCGGCCATGAACGTCAATATGTTCACTAATCCTATCTACCGTGAGAATGAGGAAAGGTTGATCCGTTTCGGTTACCGGTTCGTGGCGCCGGTCACTGGAACTCTGGCCTGTGGATGGGAAGGCCAGGGGAAACTGGCGCCACCGGAGGTCATATTCGAAGCGGCCCTGGAAACTCTGACCCTTAAAGATCTTGCCGGACGCACAATTATGGTCACTGCCGGACCCACCCGTGAGGAGATCGACCCGGTACGCTACATAAGCAACCATTCCTCCGGCAAGATGGGCTATGCCCTGGCACGCGCAGCCACCCGCCGCGGAGCGCGGGTGATCCTGATCAGCGGCCCCACAAATCTGGCCGTTCCTGACGGTGTCGAACTGCTGCGCGTAGAAAGCGCCTGCGAAATGCAAGCTGCTGTTATGGCGCATGTCGAGGGGTGTCAAGCTGTCATAAAGGCTGCGGCTGTGGCCGATTACCGCCCGATTGACCGAAAATCCGAAAAAATTAAAAAGAAGGACGAGACCGCAACGATCGAGCTGATCAAAAACCCGGATATCCTCGCAGGACTCGGAGCAATGAAGAGCCCTCCTTTCCTGGTCGGATTCGCCGCAGAAACCGGCATGGTTCGAGAATATGCCGAAAAAAAACTGACGGAGAAAAATCTGGATATGATTGTGGCCAACGACGTCAGCCAGATCGACGCCGGTTTCAATGTCGATACAAACCGGGCGTTGCTCCTCTTCAAGAATGGCTCCAGCGTTGAGTGCGGCCTGATGTCCAAGGACAAACTGGCCGACAAAATTCTGGATTATATCGTCACCGGGCTCGCACCATGCTGAGAATTGGTTCGGGTTTGCCCGTTTTGGCTTGACTTGACCGTTTGAACGTACTAGCTTTCGAAAAGTTCCAATAGATACGGAGGTACCATCCGTGGCCTTACTTGTCGGCACCGGCCTCATTGTTAAAATTGTTCTCCTGATTCTTGTTTTCTTCTCGGTGGTATCCTGGGCGATAATAATGTTCAAACTCGTCCAGATTCACCGGGCCAACAGCGAGTCGCTCCGATTTATGGACTTTTTCTGGAAATCGAAGCGTTTTGACGCGATCGCATCACAGGTAGACCGATTTGCCAGTTCACCCCTGACTGTGCTCTTTAACGAAGGGTACGGCGAATTGAAAAAGGTCGTGGAAACTGACAGTTCAAGCGACGGAAGCGCTCTAAGCACAGACCTGGGCGGGGTCGAAAACGTCTCTCGCGCCCTGCGCCGCGCCACAAACTCCGAGATCACCCGTCTTGAAAAATACCTGACATTTCTGGCCACCACCGGCTCCACGTCTCCTTTTATAGGGCTGTTCGGCACCGTTTGGGGCATCATGACCGCTTTCGAAGGGATCGGCAAGACCGGTTCCGCCTCGTTGGCTGTTGTAGCTCCGGGCATTGCGGAAGCGCTGGTCGCCACTGCAATCGGGCTTGTGGCTGCCATTCCGGCTGTTATGGGTTACAACCACTTCCAGCACAAGATCCGCGTACTGATAAAGGAGATGGACAGCTTTTCCACCGAGTTCCTCAATATCGTGCAGCGCAACATCGCGGGGAAATAGGCCATGTCAATGGGTGGGCATAACGACAACCATGTAATGGCAGAGATCAACGTAACCCCTCTTGTTGACGTCATGCTGGTGCTATTGGTGATATTTATGGTGACCGCGCCGATGATGCAGCAGGGCGTGCAGGTCAACCTCCCCAAGGCCGACTCCAAAGCCATGACACCGGCAGAGGAATCGGTTGTGGTCTCCGTGGACAAGTCCGGCAAGATATTTATCAATAAGGATGAGATCCCTGCGGGTGATCTGCGTAACCGCCTGTCAACCATCTTTGTATCGCGGGCCAAGAAAGAGGTCTTTCTAAAAGCTGACGCTTCCGTCCCCTACGGAGAAGTCGTCAGGGCGATGGCCGATATCAAAGGCGCCGGGATCGAACGACTTGGAATGGTAACAGAACCGGCCAAAAAATAATGACCGCACGTCAAACCACAATCGACTCCGGCATGGGGGTCAGTTGCATAGCTTCCACCGTCGTTCACCTGGCGGTTTTTTTGTTGCTGGTTTGGTGGGGGAAGCTCTTCCCCGTCAGCATGAACCTGCAGGAAACCTATTATGTTGATGTCGTAAATTTGCCGGTGTCTGCGCCTCAAGCCGGCAGTCCGCAGCAGAAGGGTAATGATACGGAAGCTGCTCCGCAGGCCTCAAAACTGCCTGAGAGCCCGATGACCGTACCTCAGGCACCGAAATCATCTAGCAAAACTGCTAAAACGGCAACGAAGAGCCCGGATCAGAATGAGTCTGCGTTCGCCGATCGTATGTCCCGACTTGAGGGGAAAAGTGCGGCCAGGCAGCAGGAAGCCACGCTGGAACGTCTGCGCAGCAAGGTGACGGCGTCCGGCAGCGGCAGAGCCGGCATGCCTGGTGCGTCCGGGAAAACGGCCGGCAGTAATTATAAGGATTATATTCAGTCTCGGCTGGAAGATGCCCTCAAAGTCACAAGCTTCTACACTACAATAAAACCGGAAGTGGTCGTCAGACTCTATATCGCAACAGATGGCAAACTTTCAAAGATGAAGATCGAGCGCAGCAGCGGTGATTCGGCATTTGAAATCGCCGTCAGGAGGGCAATTGAACTGGCTAGTGATAAATTCCCTCCCCCCCCAAACCATAAAGAGGTAGATTTGGGCGTTATCTTCAATCGCAAGGGCGTTTCCCCAAATCAACACTAAAAGAGGACCTTGATGAAAACAGCATTATTTTCCCTTATTTATATAATTCTTGTTCTTCCCCTCCAAGTCTCAGCTCAAACTGGTTACATTGAAGTGACCGCACCCGGCAACCGCCTGCTTAAATTGGCCGTTGACGCTCCGCTACCGTTAGATCCCATTGCCAATATCGGATCGGCCAAAGAAATATCGGACGTGCTTCTCTTCGACATGAACATGTCCGGTATTGCCTCGGCTGAGAGCAGTGATACGTTACCGAAGAATCGCGGAATTGCACTTGCCGACTCAGATTTCATGCCTTGGACGACCAGCGGATACGACCTTCTGATCCGCTCTGCATACAGTATTAAAGGCGAAGAAATGACTGTTGAATTTCGTCTGTTCGATGTGATCAATCGCAAACAGATGAGCGCCAAGCGTTATCTGGGCAGGACGAATGAACTGCGGCGCTTTGCACACTCCTTTGCTGATGAGGTTCTGCTTGTCATCACCGGAGAGAAGGGGTGCTTTACCTCCAGAATCGCCTATGTGTCAACTCAGACCGGCAACAAGGAAATCTCAGTCATGGACTGGGATGGTCACAATCCTCTTCCGTTGACAAGAAACGGCTCCATAAATTTGAACCCTGATTTTGCACCCGACAGCCGGGAGATTATTTTCACGTCATATAAACGGGGTAATCCCGACCTGTACCGGCGGGCTCTATCAAACCCGACAGAAATTGCCATGTCTAAACGCAAAGGGCTTAACATTACCGGCACCTGGTCACCGGACGGCAGCAAAATTGCCCTGGCGCTAAGCAAGGATGGTGATGCGGAGATCTACACAATAAGCAAGGATGGCGGTAATCCGCGGCGGCTCACTGTAAGCTATTCCCTCGAAGTATATCCAACCTGGTCGCCGGATGGCAAACAGATCGCATTTGTGTCGGATCGTCTGGGTAAGCCTCAGATCTTTGTGATGGACGCAGACGGCGGCAATGTCAGGCGACTGACAACCTCAGGGAGTTACAACGTAAATCCACGCTGGTCTCCCAAGGGGGACAGGATTGCCTACTCACGCTCAAACGGGGGCTTTCAAATCTATTCCATACTCACGGACGGCACCGGTGATACCCAGCTTACCAGTGATGGAAACAACGAGAACCCCTCCTGGTCGCCGGACGGGCGTTTTATTACTTTCAGCTCCAAACGGGGGAGCGATCAGGGAATCTATATCATGCGGGCCGACGGTACCGGCCAGACCAGAATCAGCAAGGGGAACGGGAGATATTTCCAACCTGCCTGGTCACGTAACTGATTCACTTAAATTGCTTAAAATGGGAATTATATGTAATTAGTACTTTTGTAATAACAGTCCTGTTTTTTTATCCAGCCGCCACCCGCCCCAAAAGGTTATGACCAAAGGAAACTGCCTGACTTTGGTCATATCACAATTATCGAAACAATTTCAGATCATTACGCAACAAATTCTAACATAACCTGCCAAGACCTATGACCGATGTCATACCCTTTCGCCTCCGCAATCACGACAACATAACTGCGTTTCATCAATAATATCATTATCTTAAGCCCTGATCTACTAAGTGGCATTCAGATTGCTAATACTGTTTTATAAAGTGCTGCCATCACCTGACTGCGCCTTTACCCATATCTCACTCAAAGCAGCCCAAATCAAAGGAGGAAGCATCGTATGCAATCAAACGCCGTCACACAAAGATTTTTTCAACTCGTCACAGTGGTATTCGCACTTTTGCTGCCGCTGGCCGTATTTGCCGCGCCGCCGCCAGGCTACCCGACCGACTACCAGAAGATCATAGATGCCGCGAAGAAAGAAGGTAAGCTGGTGATCTACGCCACAACCGACACCAAGGCCGCAGAACCGATCGTCAAAGACTTCGAAGCCTTATACCCCGGCATCAAGGTTGAGTATAACGACCTGAACAGCACCGA
>JAQTRC010000182.1 GCA_028712665.1 Desulfuromonadaceae bacterium | reverse complement strand
GTCAATAAGTGGAAATAACATGCAGTTTTTGCCAGGTCCAACTACAGTCGCGTAAACAGTAGCACCAGAGGTCGTCGGTTCAATTTTTGTAATATAAATCCGGTAGTTCGCTATAGAATAAGTTTTATCCGCTACTGAGACAACAAGATTTTCGTTAAAATTTACAGCAGGTAATGTCTGATTAGTTTTTGTTCTCCAATAAGCATCAAAATCGCTTTGATTTCTCAAAACATTTACAGAAGGTACTTCATTTGTATTATAAGAACCGCCTGTTGAACTTTTTAACAATGTAGTGAACTCTTGACCTGTGCTACTATTTTCTCCACAGCCACAGAGCAGTCCAACAATAATTGCAACAAATGATAGCCTGATCATTACCCTAAAATATTCCATCGCCTTTGCCCCCTATCGCCTTCTCTGCTCGCACTCTCATTTCGGTAGCTTCTATGGGATCGCGCCGTAAGGTACCCCTGAATCGAGATATGTAAAAAGCAGAGCTTTCTTTCCGTCAAATCTGTTAAATCCCTAACTCATCAGCAAACAATGATCAAGCCTAATTTCAATATGTTACAGAGAGACATAAAGGGACAGGCTGCTTATTGATTCCTTTTGACCTCGCCTGGGACATTCTATGTTTGTGATGGCTTTCCAGAATAAATAATAGCTTGAAAAGCTCTGTAATTAGCTCTATATTTAGAGTTGAATAAAGGAGGTAATTATGAACATGGACACCATATACGCCGATTTTTCTATTAGTATGTCGGAATTCAAGAAAAATCCTGCGCAGGTACTCCGCGCCGCCGGAGAAAAGCCGGTGGCGATACTTAACCACAACCGACCGGCATTTTATATGGTAACCCCCAAAATCTTCGAGATGTTGGTTGAATCCCTTGCTGACCGGGGTCTGACAGAGCTTGTCCGGCACCGGCTTACACAAAAAGATCGGAGTGTCGAGGTAGACATTGACACCGTCTGAGGACATTAAAGGGACAGGCTGCTTATTGATTCCTTGGTTCCTCACTCAATTGTAGCCACTTGTTCTGTCAAATCCATTAAATCCCTAACTCATCAGCAAACAATAATCAAGCCTAATATCAGTATGTTACAAACATTAAAAGTGTAAAGTTTCTTTACAACTCCATAAAATAAGCAAGTATTTCAGCATGTTACACAACTGTAAAGTTTCTTTACACTTTGTATAACTATCTGATTTTACTTGCTATTGTTTTTTTGAATTATTTTGGTGAATTTGTTCCGGAATGGATAAATGATTTGGAGGACATTAAAGGGACAGGCTGCTTATTGATTCCTTGGTTCCTCACCTAATTGTAGCCACTTGTTCTGTCAAATCTATTAAATCCCTAACTCATCAGCAAACAATAATCAAGCCTAATATCAATATGTTACAAACATTAAAAGTGTAAAGTTTCTTTACAACTCTATAAAATAGACAGACATATCAGCATGTTACACAACTGTAAAGTTTCTTTACACTTTGCATAACTATCCGATTTTACTTGCTATTGTTTTTTTGAATTATTTTGATGAATTTGTTCCGGAATGGGAAAATGATTTGAAAGAAGGTCATATATTACTTTGAAGGGGAGACAAAACCATCCCGCATAATCTGCTTTAACAGCCGGTACTCCTCATCCGTCAGCCTCCTGTCTCGATAGACCGCACCGGCGTATATATTTACAAATTCCATCATTTTTTCGCTGCCGGATTCCTTTGCAATCTCGAACAGACCGATCCTCCTCTCCCCTCCCCCATCAATTCCGAAATCCAGCTCGGCTCTACGCAAAAAACTTCTCAAAATCCGCTCTTCACGCGAACGGAAAAGCAATCGTTTTCGCCTTGCAGCAAAAACCAGCCCGAAAAACAGTGCAATAACAGCCAGATATGTTGCGATGCTCCGGATTGTTTTGGCCGGATGAATACCCTGAAATCGATTCCCGACATAATTTACAAAGTCAATCTGCCGCTCGAAGTCATAAGGTATAACTGTGCGATTCCAGACATGATTCATCGAATCAATCGCCAGCCGGAGCCGGAACATAAGATTGCGGGATTTATCCGCGGCAAAAACATTTCCGGCATTCTCGGCAAAACTGCTTGGATCTATCCGTAGCCATCCCCTGCCGTCGATATAGGCCTCTACCCACACATGGGCCATATTCTCGGTAACCAGATAATAACCGCCAAGTTCATTGTATTCTCCTCCCAAATAACCTCCGACAAGCCGGCATGGCACTCCCGAGCTTCTTAGCAGTGTGGCGAAGGAAGATGCGAAAAATTCGCAGTGCCCCCTCTTGGTTTCGAACAGGAACTGTTCAAGAGCGTGCTCTCCGGTTGGAAGGCCGCGGGTCGAGTACATATATCCGCCATTGCGGAAATGACTCTCCAGAAGTTCCAGCCTTCCAAGGTCGTCTCTTCCCCTCCGCCTGATATCCGCTGCAAGTTGCTGGATTCGAGCCGGAATGGCGGCAGGGAGGCGGAGATAAAACGATCTGTCAATAGAACTGTCGGAAGCGACCACCCCTCCTACTGCCGATACGGCAGTGTAACTCAGGCGCTTCCTGCTGGAACCCATGTATTCAAAAACGCCATCAGGTGCACGCTTTAAGAACTTGATCGTGATGGAAACCGGCCTGTCCAGCGCTATCAGAACCTTTGAGCTGGTCGGTTCCGGATAGATGGAGTGAGGAATGGTTTGTCCGGTGAAAACAGGATTCTCGAAATGGGGAGCCCGGTCCCTTATCCAGCGGTTTCCTTCCATCTGATTGAAAACGGTGCCGCGCCAGTAGAGCTGCCGGTGTTGATTCCGCATCTCTGCCCTGAAGGCTAAAATGCCTGATTCGCCGATGCTGGACTCGATTCCCGGTTCAACCTTGTCGGATAAGCCGGATGTAATCCCGGCAGTAGAGGAGAGGTAATTCCAGAGCGGGAGTTGTGTTCGCGGCAGGAGAGGAAAGAAGAAAACCATGAGCGGCAGAGAGAGAAGAGGCATCAGCAGAGCGGCGGACACAACTTTCCGCAGATCCGCCATTGAGAGGCAGATGCCGCTGTCCTGATTGTAAAAAGTTATCAGAACCAGCGCTATCGCAACCAGGAACAGAAGAAATCCCAAGTAGAGCAGAAACATCGGGCTTAAGTCGAAGAGAGATGATGAAGCCAGACAGAAGAGGGAAAGGGCGTGTATCTGGGGGCTGTACCTGACCGTTTTTTCTCCGCAGAGCCTGACCGCCAGCATGATTGCCAGCACGCTTACAACCGGCTGAACCGGGTTTGAACGGCTGTACTGGAGCAGATAATATATGAAGACCGGAACGA
>JAQTRC010000086.1 GCA_028712665.1 Desulfuromonadaceae bacterium | reverse complement strand
CTGTAATCCTCGACTATGATCTCCTTTGTACCCACCTTGCGGGAAAGGTTGGCTCCATACTTGCCGTACAGTTCATGCCCGACCCAGCACGATTCCCAAATGTCCACACAGCCGGCACCCACCAGAAACTCCGTCTGCGGCCCTCCGTTCACCTCGATCAGGTGGAGTCCTTTGCGCCTCTGTCTGATCAGTTCGTAAATCAGAGCGAACGGCCGCCGCCAAATCGTGAATCCGGAAAAGGTGAGACTTGAGCCGTCCTTGATGATTTCGGCGGCTTGCTGCAAAGTAATGCGTTTGTCTGTGCTCATACCTGCCTCCTTTTTCCGATTCCAAATCAAGGCGCTATCTGCGTTTGCTCGTCATCGGCTCCTCAGCGTACAATATTGTACGCCTCCGTCACCTCATCCTCACCGCCTTGATTTCATCCTTGATTTGAAATCGGTATTAGCTGAGATTTCTCAGAATTTCACGTGATATGATCATGCGCTGAATCTCGTTTGTTCCCTCATAAATGGCCGTGATACGAGCATCCCGGGCGTAGCGTTCCACCGGGAAATCCCTGGTGTAACCGTAGCCGCCCAGCATCTGGATTGCCTTGTAACAGGCCTGGTTGCCGGCTTCGGTGGCATACATCTTGGCCATGGACGCCTCTTTGGCGAATGTCTTCCCGGCTTCCTTGCGATATGCGGCGCTCATCAGCAGCAGACGGGCGGCCTCCAGCTCGGTATAGGTATCGGCGATCATCCACTGGATTGCCTGGAAGTTGCTGATCTTCTGGCCGAACTGAACCCGCTCGGTAACATAGCGGGTAGCGTAATCGATGGCAGCCAGTCCGACCCCCAGCCCGAGCGAACCGATTCCGATCCTCCCTCCGGCCAGTTCTCCAGCGGCGATCCGGAATCCGTCGTTCAACTTTCCCATCAGCGCCGATTTGGGGATGCGGCAGGAGTCAAATATCACCTCATTTGTGGCTGAGGCGTGCTGCCCCATCTTCTTCTCTTCTTTGCCGATTACGAGTCCCGGCGTACCCCCCTCCACCAGGAAACAGCTGATCCCTTTTCCCTTGGGGGCTGTCTTGTCAGTGACCGCCCAGACGACGAAAACTCCGGCGTAAGGCGCGCTGGTAATGAAAATTTTGGTGCCGTTCAGAACCCAGCAGTCGCCGTCATCCACGGCCTGGGTACACATCCCGGCCGGGTCGGAGCCTGCACAGGTTTCGGTCAGCGCGAAGCCGCCGGCAGGATATTCGCCGGAACATATCTTGGGTATATAGGCTTTGCGCTGTTCCTCGGAACCGACCGCCTGGATTACCTCCGCAACCATGTTGCTGACAGACAGTGTAACCGCAGTTGAAGCGCAGGCCCGCGCAATCTCGGTGATGGCAAGACTGAAGGAGATTACTCCGGCCTCGGAACCGCCATACTCTCCTCTGACGTTCAGTCCCATGAAACCGAGTTCGGACAGCTTCTTGAGGTTTGCCAGGAGTGGCGACCGGTCATCACTCTGATCAAGCGCTGCTGCCACCGGTTCCAGCTCAGCCTTTGCAAAATCCCTTGCGGTATCCTGGATCAACTTCTGCTCTTCAGTAAGGTCAAGAAACATGCTCACCTCCTATATATTTGCCATCTAACGAATTATTTATCTGTCCCGGACGGTTTCTATCGGGACATCCATCTGTTGTCCCCACTCCTGCCAGTAGGCGGAATTTTGGAGTATAAAAGCAGCCCGGTACTCTTCCGGTGAGGCAACTTTCAGGGTCTCCTCCAGGCGGCGTTTGAAATGAGGTTCAAGGGCAGCCACAGCCACCCAGCCGTCACTGGTTTTATAGATGTTGTATTCTGGGATGCCGCCACCCAGCGATGCACCGGGGATTGTGCTTCCGTAGCGGAGGGGCTCTGCAAAAACTGCGGCAGCTTCCGACAGTGCGACTACTGCATCTCCTCCTGCTCCGCTTCGTTCCCGATTGAACAGAAGCGCCAGTGCAGAGGAGACAACTTGTTCGCTTCCGGCCATGTCGGAGAGGAGGGAACGGGGCAGATGCGGCGGATCCAGAAGACCCATCGAAGCCTGATAGGTCAAGTCATGACCGGCCTCGTTATCACGAGGAGCCGGATATCCGACAATGAGCACCTGGCAGAGGCGTGGAAATTTGCGCTGCAGCGTTTCCCGATCCAGCCCCAGCCGCTCCATGGCGGCCGGGCGTGTAGCAGTGATTAAAACATCCGCGTTCGCAAGGAGCCCTTCCAGCTGTTCTCTCCCTTCAGGACTCTTCAAATCAAGCTTGACCAGGTCATGACCGGCAGCCATATCCCGATACCAGTCAGCGTAGTAAATCTCCATCGGGTCGCCCGACGGCGGTTCCACCTTTACCACCGAGGCTCCCAGACCGCAAAGGCGCTGCGCGGCGGCAGGTCCCGGCAGATTGACCGCCAGGTTCACAATTTTTATTCCTTCAAGTATTTTCACCTGGCAACTTTAGCTGTCAGCGCCGGTACAAACTGCATGACATCCGCCACAACCAGAACATCGGCGATCTCGCCGATCGGTGCATCCTTGTCCTTGTTTATGGCAACGATGAAGTCGGATTTCTTCATTCCGGCCAGATGCTGGATGGCTCCGCTGATACCGCAGGCTACGTACAGCTTGGGGGATACCGTCTGACCGGTGGTGCCGACCTGATGACTGTGCTCGACCCATCCGGCATCAACTACCGGACGACTGGCTCCAAGTTCGCCCCCAAGCGCCTTGGCCAGGGCGGCGATCACAGGGACGTTATCCTTCTTGCCGATCCCTCGCCCGGCGGAGACTATAATTTCAGCCTTGCCAAGGTCCACGTCCTTCTTCTCAGCCGGCTCATAGCCGACAAATTCCAGCGTGCCGCTTTCTGAAGCTGCCAGTTTCTGCAGCTGTGGAGTACCTCCCGGCTGTTCAACAGGAAATGCCCCGGCCTGAATGGTCAGTACTGCCCTGGCGCCGTTCGGCTTGACGGTGCGGCGCATCTTGGCGTTGCAGCACCCCACTTCGAAACCTCCCGGCACTACGCCAATCAGTTCGGACACCTGGGCAACCTTGAGCGAAGCCGCCACTCGAGGCGCCAGGTCCCAGCCATAGGAAGAGTGCACAAACACGATGTAATCAGGATTTTCCTTCTGCACCGCATCGAGAATCAGTTTTTTGTGCAGGTCCGGATTGTATTCGCCGCACGTCGCTGCATCGGCCAGGTAGAGCGTGCCGCCGTAAGCCGGGAGCTGTGACTCGCTTCCCACCATAAGCATGGCTGTTTCGGAACCCATTTGTGAGGCAAAGCCGAACAGTTCATAGGTGGAGTCGAGCAGTTTTCCTTCGCGGTATTCGCCTATCAGTAATGTTTTCATGGTTCTCTCCTATCTCAATACCGCAGTTTTATCTTTCAGTATGGCAATCAGCTGGTCAACCAGAACGCCCACATCCCCCTCTAGAACGATGCCGCCCCCCTTTTTGGCTGGGGGATGGAAACTGGCCGTGGTCGCCAGAGCCTCTTCCTTGAGCAGGTCGGCAACAGGGATGACGGCGATCTCCTTCTTCTTGGCTTTCATAATGTTGGGAAGGGTCGGGTAACGCGGCACGTTGAGACCCATTTGGCAGGTGACCAGGGCCGGGGTCTTCATCTTTACTATACCCTTGATACCACCTTCCAGTTCGCGCTTGGCTCTGATGTTTCCACTGTCGTACTCGAATCCGACTATCGTAGTGGTGCAGGCTATCCCGAGTTGTTCGGCAACCGTCACGCCGACCTGTGCCGAGCCGCGATCCTGGGACTGCATTCCGGTGAAGATTATGTCGAATGCTTTGTCTTTAGCGTATGTGGCAATGATAGAAGCGATCTGCCACGGATCTTTTGAAGCTGCGGCAGGGTCCTGGATATGGGCGGCGTTGTCGGCTCCCATGGCCAGTGCCTTCTTGATCGCCTCTACCACACGGTCGGAACCGATTGAAAGTACCGTCAGTTCAGTCCCCTCCCCCAATTTTTCGCGGAGTTGAACGGCCTGTTCCACTGCATATTCATCGTATTCGTTCATGCGCCAGGCCAAGTCGGTTTCGTTGTACCAGACGCCTTCGGCGTTCGGCTTGAAACGGGATTCCAGGTCGGGAACCTGTTTGATGCAGACCAGCAGTTTCATTGTGTTACCTCCTGTAATATTTAAAACCCAAACCTTAAAACCTTAATAGAACGCTGAAAAGGCGGATTGAACGGATAGGGACGGATTTTTAAATCTTCAAAACGGAAAATACTGAATTATTTTGTATATACAAAACCACATAGCACCGGCTTTGCCCCTGAATTACTTTTGGCATTAATCCGTTAAATCCGCTTTTTCCGTGTTCCATTCGTTTATTGCCTTTAAGCCGTTATCCGTTCCGCCAGGATCTCGGCCAGATCTCTGACCTGCAGTTCCCCTTCCGCACCACCGGTCTTTATGCCGTCCTCGAACATGGTCAGGCAGAAGGGACAGTTGGATACCAGGAGCGGTGCGCCTGTCTCCTGGGCCATTTTGACTCGTGCTTCGCTGATCTTGCTCCCCAGTTTTTCCTCTGCCAGGATACGGCCGCCACCGGCGCTGCAACAGAAACTGTCGTATCCGGATTTGTCCATTTCTGTGATTTGACCACCTGCCGCCTTAAGTATGCTTCGAGGCTGCTCGATGATGTCCATGTAACGTCCCAAGTAGCAGGAATCGTGGTAGGTGAAGTTGAATGTTTCCGCGTTTGGTTTGATTTTCAGGCGCTCGTCTGTGATAAGACGGCTGACGTAAGTGCTGTAGTGTTCAACCGGTACGTCTAATCCGAGATCCTTGTAATCGCGGGCCAACGTGTTGAAGCAGTGCGGGCATGTGGTGACAATCCGCTTGACGCCGTATCCCTTGATGAGTTCAATGTTTTCCTGAGCCATCATCTGGTACAGGTATTCGTTGCCAAGTTTTCTGAGCGGTTCACCGCAACATTTTTCCTCTTTGCCGAGGATGCCGACTTTGATACCGGCCGCGTTGCAGATCGTGACAAAACTTTTCGCAATCTGCTGGTTCCGTTTGTCGAAGGAGGCGTAGCAGCCGACGAAGTAGAGGATCTCCACCTCTTCGCCGCTCTCCATGCTGATGAGATCAAGACCATCGGCCCATTCTCCACGGGCAGCGTAAGTCAGGCCGAAGGGGTTGCCGTTGACTTCGATGTTGCTGACAGCCGTCCGTACTTCATCGCCGGGGAAGGCGCCTTCCATCAGGGTCAGATTCCTTCTCATCTCCAGGATCTTGTTGACATGTTCAATATTCGCCGGACAAACATCCTGGCAGGCCCGGCAGGTGGTGCAGGACCAGAGGGCATCCTGGCTGACGGTTTCGATCAGGTTGCCGGACGGGTTCCCCTCGGCCAGTTCGCCGATCTGCTTGACTATCTTCATCGGGGAGAGCGGCTTGTCTGTGGCGTAGGCCGGACAGCGGTCCTGACAGCGTTTGCAGGATGTACAGGCATCGGCGTCAAAGATGTCTTTCCAGGTCAGGTCGGTTATGGCTGCAGCGCCAAACTGTTCAACGCTTTCGTCTTCGAGATTTATGGTGGTGATGAAACCCTTGGGTTCAAACGGGGCCAAAAAGGCGTTGACGCTGGTGGTCAGAATATGCCGCAGTTTGGTGTAAGGAATGGCATAGAAGAAACCGAGCACCAGGGCGAAGTGTAACCACCAGAGAATTTTGTGCGTAACCAGCAACCCTTCTTGACTCATGAATTTCATAGGCTGGGCGGCAAGCAGCCCACCAGGCGAGAATATTGCCAGGCCGGGGTTCTGTCGCAGCTCGGTAGCAGCCATCCGGGCGCCTTCCAGAAAGAAACCTGTGATGAGAATGGCAAGCAGAAGTTGCAGAACAATGTAGTCGTCCCTGACAATCTCCAGTCCCTTTGGCATGATGATAAATCGCCTGATAATAAGGCCGGCCAGCATGGCCAGTGAGACTAAACCTGCCAGATCCAGCAGCAGCGAAAAAGCCTTGTAAAATTCTCCGGACAGGATGTTGACGTGCAACAGCGGAGTGAAAAAGTCCGCCTGGAACATTACCAGCATGGTGCCGGCAAACAAGGTCAGGAAGCCCCAGAAGAAAAGTGCGTGAAAAATTCCTCCGTCGGTGACCCTGAATATCTTTTCCTGGCTGAATACCTCTGCAATCATCCGCTTGACCCGTTCGTCGTAACGATCGAAGCGATCGAGCGCTTTACCCTGACGCCAGATCGGAAGGCGCTTCCAGAACCCCCATGCCATGACGCCGAAGGCGGCAAAAGCCAGAATATACATCGGGATGACAACCCCATGCCCAATGTTCCAGTAGATTTCGCGTGTTGCTTCCAAAGTTGAACCTCTCTTGACGTGATATCTGCTGCGTCTTGTATAATTCTACTTGACGCGCATGTCAAGTATTAAAGATAAATTGGCATTACGAAAGCAACAGCTTCGAAATGACGACTCTCTGAACCTCATTGGTCCCCTCGTATATCTCTGTAATCTTGGCGTCGCGATACATCCGTTCGATCTCGTAATCACAGATAAAACCGTATCCGCCAAAGATCTGCATCGCCTCTTTGGTGACGTAGGTGGCAGCTTCGGATGCCAGCATTTTGCACATGGCCGATTCCATGGTGTAGTTCATCTTGTTGTCTTTCAGCCAGGCGGCTTTGTAGATCATCAGCTTGCTGGTTTCGATGCGGGCGTACATATCGGCCAGTTTGAATTGAATCGCCTGGAACTCGCTGATGGCTTGATCAAACTGTTTGCGCTCCTTGGAGTAGGCCAGCGCCCTCTCGAACGCTCCTTCAGCGATACCGAGCGCCTGTGAGGCGATACCGATGCGGCCTCCGTTCAAGGTATCCATGGCGACATTGAAACCTTTCCCCTCCTTGCCAAGAAGGTTCTCTACCGGTACGCGCAGGTCATCAAAAGCAAAGGCGGTCGTGTAGCTACCACGAATCCCCATCTTGTTTTCATTTTTGAGGATTGTGATCCCAGGAGAACTCATATCAACTATAAAAGCGCTGATCCCTTTGTGTTTGAGAGAGCGATCAAAGGAGGCAAAGAGCACACCGGTCCCAAGATAGCCGCCGTTTGTGATGAATATCTTGCTGCCATTGATGACAAACTCGTCACCTTCCCGCCTGTACATGGTGGCCGTTCCCCCGGCGTCGCTGCCTGCATTCGGCTCGGTCAAGAGGAAACACCCCATTTTTCTACCTGAGTTGAGATCCGGCAGCCATTTTTTCTTCTGCTCTTCGGTGCCGAACGTATAGATCGGACCGTTGGCAAGAGAGGTGTGTGCCGAAATCAGGACGCCGCTGGAACCGCACGCTTTCGAAACTTCTTCAACTACAATGGCATAGGAGAGAACATCAAGACCTGCCCCTTCGTATTCCTCTGGGAAGTAGCTCCCCATAAAGCCCATTTCAGACATTTTTTTTATCAAACTGTCGGGGATCATATGTTCTTCGTCAATCTTCATCGCAATCGGCTTGATCTCTTTTTCGACAAAATCGCGTACGGCGGCCTGCAATACCTTGTGGTCCTGGCTCAGTTCGAAATTCATTGTTCACCCCTCCGTAGTATATTTTTTACTTGCCTTTGAATTCTGCTTTTCGCTTTTCCAAAAATGCGCCCATTCCCTCGCGCTGATCCTCTGTAGAGAACAGCACCCCGAAAAGAGATGCCTCATAACGGAAACCGTCTTCCTTGGTCATGTTAAGTCCGTTGGCAATGGCATCCTTGCCGTATCCTACTCCCAGCATACCCTTGCCGGCGATTTCCCGCGCAGTTTCAAGCGTCTTTGTCATAAGCTCTTCGGGCGCGAATACCTCATTGACGATACCCCAGGCATGGGCCTTCTGGGCGGTTATAATCCTGCCGGTGAAGATCATCTCGTTGGCTTTATTGTGTCCGATCAACCGTGCCAGGTTCTGGGTTCCGCCAAAGCCCGGCATGATCCCAAGACCCACTTCCGGAAAACCGAGTTTGGCTTTTTCCGAAGCATAGATAAAGTCGCAGGCCAGGGCCAGCTCAAGTCCACCCCCCAGAGCAAAACCGTTCACTGCGGCGATGACCGGTTTTTTCATCTTTTCTATGAAAAGCATCACCCGTTGGCCTGTCCGGCCAAATGCATGCCCTTCGAAGGAAGACATCTCGGACATTTCCTTAATGTCGGCCCCGGCAACGAAGGCTTTCTCTCCCGCGCCTGTAATAACAACCACCTTGACTGCAGAGTCCAGATCAAGCTCGTATAGGGCGCACTCCAGTTCTGCCAGGACCACGCTGCTAAGCGAGTTCATGGTCTCGCGACGGTTGATGGTCAATGTCGTTACACCTTCGTTGGTTTCCAGCTGAATATATTTAAATTCCATGATGTTTTCTCCTTATGCCGGTTCGATTTCGCGTTCAGACCAAGGCGGCGACGAAAGGGCGAACGAGGCGTAGTAGAACTACGTCGAGGAGCCCTTGACGAGTCAACACCGGTATGGGCGTGAAGGCGAAGCGGCTAATATGTGTAAAAACCTCTTCCCGATTTGCGCCCCATATACCCGGCATTCACCATTTTAACGAGCAACGGACAGGGACGATATTTGGGATCCTTGAAGCCGTCATAGAGAACGTTTGCGATTGCCAGCACCGTATCCAGTCCTATGAAATCCGCCAGTGTCAGCGGCCCCATCGGTTGGTTGGTGCCAAGTTTCATCCCCTTGTCAATGTCTTCAACTGATGCAATCCCTTCGTAGAGGGCGAAGACCGCCTCGTTGATCATAGGTATCAAGATTCGGTTTACTATGAATCCGGGATAATCCTGAGAAACCGCCTTCTGTTTTTCCAGTTTTGCCACCAGTTCGGAGGTGCAGGCAAAGGTCTCGTCGCTGGTAGCGTGACCGCGGATCACTTCTACAAGTTTCATGACCGGCACCGGGTTCATGAAGTGCATGCCGATCACCTTGTCGGGGCGTTTGGTGACAGATGCGATCTTGGTGATCGGGATCGAAGAGGTGTTGGAGGCGAGAATGGCGCCTTCCTTGACGATCCCGTCCAGTTTCCTGAATATTTCCAGTTTGAGAGGTTCGTGTTCGGTGACCGCCTCGACGGCGAAATCTACGCCCGCCAGATCGGCCATCTCCTGGGTGGTTTTAATGCGTCCCATTGTCTCACCTACCAACGCTTCCGGGATCGCCCCCTTTTTGGCCTGCCGCTCCAGGTTCTGGCTGATGGTATTAACCGCTTTTTCCAACTGCGGCGCAGCAATGTCGAAAAGCACCACCTGATACCCGTACTGTGAAAATACGTGGGCAATACCGTTGCCCATCTGTCCCGCACCCAGAACACCTATTGTCTTGATCATGATTGCCCCCTATACCCTCTCAAAAATTACGGCTACCGCTTCGCCGCCGCCGATACATAGAGTGGCCAAGCCATAGCGCAGTTTGCGTTTGTGCAGCTCGCGTATTACAGTCATTGCCAGGCGGGCTCCGCTGGCGCCGATGGGATGGCCGATGGCGCAGGCGCCGCCGTTCACATTGACCTTGTCCGGATTCAGCTTCAGATTTTTGATTGCGATCAGCGTAACCGAGGCGAAAGCCTCGTTGATCTCAAAAAGGTCGATCTCTTCCACTTTCAGCCCCGCTTTGTCGCAGACCGCCTGAATAGCCGATACCGGGGCTTCTGGAAAGTAATCGGGGTGCAGGCTGCTGGTGGCCGATGCAACTATACGGGCTTTGGGAGTCAGGTTATGCTTCTTGACGGCATTAGCTCCCGCCAGGAGCAGCATGGCGGCGCCGTCGTTGATGGAGGAGGCATTGGCAGCCGTGATGGTGCCCTCTTTTTTAAAGACCGGCTTCAACTTGGTCACCTTGTCGAAGTCTACCTTGAAGGGTTCTTCGTCATCGGCAACAGTGGTCTCTGCGCCGCGAACGGTTTTGACGACCGGAACGATCTCATCCTTGAATATACCCTCCTTGACCGCGATCTGCGCCAGCCGGTAGGAGCGGAGGGCCAATTCATCCTGCTCCGCGCGAGTTAAACCGTTGCGCTCGACACTTGCTTCGCCGATCATACCCATATGGACACCGGTATACGGGTCCGTCAATCCGTCATAGACCATAAGGTCGATAATTTCACCATTGCCCATACGGTAGCCATTACGAGCCTTTTTGAGGAAGTAGGGGGCCATTGACATATTCTCCATGCCTCCCGCCACTACAATTCCGGCGTCTCCGAGACGGATGGAGTTTGCTCCCAGCATGACTGCCTTTAGTCCGCTGCCGCAAACCTTGTTGATGGTCATTGCCGGGGTTGAATCCGGAATACCGGCGCCACGCATGGCCTGACGCGCGGGGGCCTGCCCGACCCCTCCGGAGAGCACCTGACCTATTATCACTTCATTGACTGCGGCAGGATCAAGAGAGGCGGCGGCAAGCACGCCTTTGATGGCCGCAGTTCCAAGCGCCGTTGAATCCACTTCGGACAGCGAACCGCCGAACGAACCAAATGGCGTCCTTTTCCCTTCTATTACATATACAGTATCATTCATATCCAAACCTCCTCTGGTAAATTAGTCTCTTGCGACATGAGTCCTATCAAATACAACCCAAAATCTTCACTGCAATGGAGCGCGGATTTTCGCGGATGCAGCGGATGTACGCAGATTTTGAAATCTTTTTTTGGTTTATCTGCGTAAATCCGTACAAATCCGGCATTTTCCGCGTTTTATTGCCTTTGGGCTTTTCTGGTTAAGTCACAGAAAAATGATCTCATCCGGCATATCGGTGATTTTCTCGCCGCCGTTATTCGTTACGGCAAAGGTGTTCTCTATGCCGATGCCACCCTTCCCTGGGATAACGAATTTCGGTTCAATGGCTATTGTCTGGCCGGCCTGTAGAGGCGCCTTGAATCCCTGTGCCAGAACCGGAAGTTCATCCAGTTCAAGACCGACTCCATGCCCTACAAATTTGGCCTGTTCACCCGGCATCCCCATGAAGTTTTTACCAAAACCGGCCGACTCCGCCATGGCGGCGGCCATGAAAAACAGCTCCTCGCAGATGGCCCCCGGTTTCAGAACTTTCTGGATGGCGCCCTGGATTTCCAGGGAGAGATCGAAAGCACGCTGCAACTCGGCATCCAGTGTCCCGAATACGAAAACACGGGTCATATCGGTAATGTAGCCATTATGAACGAAGGAATAATCCAGCAGGATAGGTTCGTTCTCCCGGAGAAGTTCTCTTGATGCTCCGTGGGGCGATGCATTCGAAAGCCCGCGGCCGGTGACGGCGCCGTCGAAGAAACCGTAACTGGCAACTCCAGCCGAAACGGCCAGTCCCATAAACAACTCTTGATTATACGACCGCATACGAACATAACCTTCACTACCTGCCTTGCGCAGGCGGCATTCCAGTTCTGCGGCAATGTCGATTTCGCGCATGCCTCGCTTCAAGAATTCGGGGATGGCCGCAAAAACCGAACAGCTTGCAGCGCCGGTCATTCGCAGCTGCTCCAGCTCAAAATCGGACTTGACAGAGCGGAGTTCCCGGTTGAGGCCGGAGATGTCGATAAACTCCCGTCCGGAAATGAGTTTGTTGTAGAAATTCAACTGCTGCACCGGCGCAACGTCGAAGGTGAAACCTATCTTTTTAATATGGTCGCCGAACAGAGCCGGAAAATCCTTGCTGGAGGGAAAGGGCCTGACATCGGCGACTGGACTCTCTTCTTTAGCCCGCGAATAGCTCTTGCGCACGAGCAGCATAGGCTCGCCTTCTGCAGGTATCCACAGGGTAGAGTTCTGGCGTGTGCCGGTATAATAATAGACATCAATCGGGAATATAAAAAGCGCCCCGTCAAGCCCCTTCTCAATCAGGAGCTTCTGCATGGCGGTAGTACGCAGGCGCGATTCGGCAAGTGTAATCATATCTGTCTCCTGTAAATTTATGGTTAAATCTAAACCCAACCACCCCCAACCCCTCCTTTGTAAGGAGGGGAGAAAAAGTCCCCCTCATATTTTAGGAGGGGCTAGGGGTAGTAAGGTGTTCGCTTTAACGTCTATTGCATCTTCGGCCATTCATCAAAAAACGCGATTTCCGACAACTCCTTGCGGGGACGCGGCTTCGGCTCCTGATCGGGATAACCGAGCGGTGTAACGCCAACAACCCTCATATTATCCGGAATTTTAAGTTTCGCCTTCATATCCGCCTCGTCAAACAGGCCCATCCAGCAGGTGCCAAGCCCCAGGGCATGGGCTGCCAGACAGATATGCTCAAAGGCGATTGATGCATCCGCCACATAATACTCGATGCCGTGGCTTAAATCTGAATCGGCCGGATCGGCGCAGACGACAATTGCGACCGGGGCCTGTAGAAACGCCTTTTTCCCGGGGTTGTCATCTGCGAAGGACGACAACATGGCCTCTCTCCTCGCCGGATCTGTCAGTACCAGAAAGCGCCAGCACTGGAGGTTTTTCCAGGACGGGGCCAAGCGGGCCGCATCCAGCACCTGCTCGATTTTTTCGCGCTCAACCGGTGTCTCCTTGTATTTGCGGATGCTGCGACGATCACGAATTACCTGGAAGATGTCCATAATATTCCCCCTGTTACAAGTAAAACAACACGATAAAAAACAGATTCATTAAGGATGTGGATTTTGCGCCAGATTGTAGTCAATCCCGAGGAGGACGCGGAGGCGTAGCAGCGCTACGCCGCACAAGGACTGATCGAGGGTTGGCGGCAAGATGGCGTGAAAGCCGCATCCTCCTACATATTCCTTCTGTATTTTCCGCCGACTTCGTATAGTGCATGCGAAATTTGCCCCATCGACGCGACTTTCACCGTTTCCATCAGCTCGCCAAAGATATTGCCACCGGCAATGGCCGTTTCCTGAAGACGCTTGAGGGCTGCAGGGGCCTTGTCCCTGTTAAGTTCCTGGAAGGCACGCAGATTCTGGATCTGCTGTTCTTTCTCCTCTTTGGTGGCACGGGCCAGTTCACCCGGCACATTGAACCCCTCTTCGTCGGCACGGGGATTTAAAAAGGTGTTGACTCCTACAATCGGCAGTTCACCGTTATGTTTCTTATGCTCGTAAAGCATCGACTCATCCTGTATTTTCGATCGCTGGTACTGCGTTTCCATAGCGCCTAGCACCCCTCCGCGCTGGTCTATCCGCTCGAACTCGGCCATGACAGCTTCTTCCACCAGATCTGTCAGCTCCTCGATTATGTAGGAACCTTGCAGAGAATTCTCGTTTTTGGCCAGGCCAAATTCTTTGGTGATGATCATCTGGATCGCCATGGCACGCCGCACAGACTCCTCCGTCGGAGTGGTAACCGCCTCGTTATAGGCATTGGTATGCAGCGAGTTGCAGTTGTCGTAGATAGCCATCAACGCCTGAAGAGTGGTGCGGATATCGTTGAAATCCATCTCCTGGGCATGCAGCGAACGACCTGATGTCTGGATATGGTACTTGAGCTTCTGGCTGCGGTCGTTGGCGCCATATTTTTCGCGCATGGCAACCGCCCATATGCGCCGCGCCACACGACCGATAACGGTATATTCCGGATCAAGCCCGTTCGAAAAGAAGTAGGAGAGGTTGGCGGCGAAATCGTCGATGTCCAT
>JAQTRC010000181.1 GCA_028712665.1 Desulfuromonadaceae bacterium | reverse complement strand
CAACGCCGATGAAAGGGTAATGGAAGCGGCCGACCTTGTGACAGAAATGCGTGAGATAAAGCACTACTATAAGGCGGGGATTTCTGCACGTAATGGAATAGAGATGTAGAGAAAGATAACTCCCCCCAACCCCCTCTTGGCTTAAGAGGGGGAGCAATGCTCCTCCCCTTAGTTAAGGGGAGGCAGGGAGGGGTTATGATTTACCACTAACTCCATGGAGGTAACTTACAATGGCTGAAAGAACGTTACGCGTACTCGTCGGAAAACCTGGCCTTGATGGTCACGACCGCGGCGCCAAGATCATTGCCCGCGCCTTCCGGGACGCCGGTTTCGAGGTTATCTATACCGGCCTTCATCAGACACCGGAGCAGATTGTCTCAGCCGCAATCCAGGAGGATGTGGACTGCGTGGGGCTCTCTATTCTATCAGGCGCCCACAACACACTTCTACCCAGGATCACCCAGCTTTTCAGGGAAAAAGATGCCGGCGACATCAAGGTTTTCGGTGGTGGTGTGATTCCGGAGGATGACATTCCTGCCCTGAAAGCTGCCGGCATCTGCGAGGTCTTCACCCCCGGAACCTCCACCGAGGATATCGTCGGATGGGTAAAGAACAACGTCCACCCGAGAACGTAAGAACTTGAGACGGGGGAAGGGACCAGCGCCAGCCAGAATCCAGCGTTTTTCAACCCTCAACCCTCAACCCTGAACCTGAATTTAAATGCCCTACAAAAAACTCCACATAGAGGTCGCTAACCGGGTCGCATACATCCTGCTCGACGCAGGTTCGCGTTTCAACAAACTCTCCATCACCACAATCCGGGAGTTGAAGCGCGCCTTCTCGCAGGTTGAGGAGGACGCGACGGCGAATGTAATCGTTCTCAGCGGTTATCCGGGAGAATCTTTCGCCGTCGGAGCCGACATCGGCCAGATGGTGAATTTCTCTCCGAACGACGCCTTCCACTTTGCCGAACTGGGGCAATCCCTTTTCGAACAGATCGAGTCCAGCTCCAAGCCGGTGATCGGCGCCCTGAACGGCATCACTATGGGGGGTGGATGCGACCTCTCCATGGCCTGTGACATCCGTATCGCAGCCGAAAGCCTGCAGATCGCCCACCCAGGCGCCAGACTCGGGATAATTACCGGTTTCTGCGGAACCCGAAAGTTGCCCCGTATCGTAGGCAAGAATCTGGCCCGCGAGATATTCATGACGTCCGATATTTTCTCTGCGGAAGATGCTCTACGAATGGGACTCGTGGAGAGGGTCTGCGGGAAGGATGCTTTCTGGTTCGAGGTTGTCAAATTTGCCGAAAAGGTTGCGACTCACCCCTTGGCATCCATATCTGCATCTAAACGCCTCCTAAACTCCGCCGAAGATACCGACCTCCGCACCGGCTGTCTGCTGGAGCGTGAAACGGCAACTCATATCAACGCCCTTCAGAATTTGCATCCATAAAAGATCTTACCTGCCCTATGGCAAACTTTTTTTTCTTGACTTTTGGACCGCTCGGTCCTATTAGGTAAAACATGACAAACGGCAGACCACTTCAATACGACCCGGACAAGGCATTGGATGCAGCCATGCAACTGTTCTGGTCAAAAGGGTACGAAGCGACCTCGATGCAGGACCTGCTGACAGCCATGGGGTTGTCCAAGAGCAGCCTCTACCAGGGGTTTGGCGGTAAAAAAGAGCTGTTTATCCGCTGCCTTGAACGCTATCGTTCTCACATGTACGAGGTCTTTGCGGGATTGCTGGACAAGTCGGACTCAGGTCTTAAATTCATAGAAACTGTGCTGCTCAGTTCTGCTCGGAACCCTGATCATCTGCGACGCGGCTGCCTGTTGATGAATACGGCAACCGAATTTGCCCAGAAAGACCAACAGGTGGCCGAGCATGTGACCATAGGGTTCAAAGGGCTGCGAAAGGCCTTAAAGGTCGCCGTACAACGGGGTCAGCAGGATGGAAGTATCAGATCGAATCAGGATGCCGGGATACTGGCAAATTATCTTTCCTGCACTCTGGGGGGGATTAAAACCGTGGTGAAAGGAGGAGCGGATGAAAAAACAGTGAAGGAGATCGTCGGCGTAATCCTGAAAGCATTGGCGTAATTTTTTTGACTATTTGTGGACCGCACGGTCCAATACTCCACCACTTTTTATACGGAGGAAACATCATGGCACGTATCGGTATCATCACCTGTTCCAACATGACTAATGACCTGGCTTGCAGTTCTTTCGGCTGTCTGGAGGAGAGCCATGCCGGCAAGGGATCGTTTGCCCGCTACTCTGAGAGGGGGGGAGCCCAGGTCGTCGGCATCATCAGTTGCTCCGGATGTCCCACCCTGATCGCCCCGGAGAAGATCGTGCGCCGCGTTCGAACGCTGGTCGCAAGCGGTGTGGATGCAGTCCACTTTGCCTATTGCCTGGAAAATATCTGCCCTTTCAAAAAGAAATATCTGACTGTTCTGCAGGCTGAATTCCCGGAGACCGAATTTGTGCATGGCACCCATGAACCGTTGAACGAAGAACAAGCGGCGGAAATGGGGAAATTCATCCATAAGGGGCTCTGCCTGAAACCGTTATCAATGGCTGACGTCGCGGAGAAAAGAAATCACCGGGAACAACACGAAGGAGTACGATCATGACTATACAGAAAACAAACTATTCAGCAGAGCAGACCGGTCCGTTTGAAACACTCCTTCAGCGTGACTTCATGGGCTTTCACGGCAAATTCTTCATCGGTAAAGAGTTAGGTCTGACCGGAAGCGAAGTATCGCTCAACCGCCTCCCGGCTGGTAAAGGGATGCCGTTCGTCCATGCCCACAAAAAGAACGAAGAGCTTTACATAGTCCTGCGCGGTAACGGCACTTTCTTTGTCGATGGCGACGAATTTCCGGTTCAGGAAGGAAGTCTGATCCGGGTTGCGCCAGCCGGTGAGCGCGCCTATAAAGCTGGAAGTGAGGCTCTCTATTTCATCTGTATCCAGACAGAGGCGGGGAGCCTGAATCAGGCAACTCTGGAAGATGGTATTCGACTTGCGACGACGACTTCGTGGATAAAGCCTAAAGAGTGCAAGTGATTTACAATATATTCTGCACCGGTACATAACGCCCCCGGCCCCCCTCTTAACTTAAGAGGGGGAAGCGGATATCAACCTCAAAGTCAACTCCATTTGCACTCATAGTCGTAGCGTCCCTCCCCTTAATTAAGGGGAGGAGAGGTGGGGTTATGATTTTTGCCGAGCATGTTGAATAATTACAAAATTCCTGTTGTCTTGGATATCAATTCTGGTATTTTCCCGACAACAGGAATTTACCCATGTAAATGGAGCCCGGTCATGC
>JAQTRC010000180.1 GCA_028712665.1 Desulfuromonadaceae bacterium | reverse complement strand
GCGGCACCGGCCTTGGATTGACTATCTGCCACAAGATTGTCTCCGAGCATCGCGGTATGATCAAAGCCGAATCTGATCCCGGCCATGGAACAAAATTTACGGTACTGCTGCCGTTGGTACAGTAAAAACGGACTGAGGGATGAAGGATGAAGGATTTGATTTTCTCATCTCTCAACTCTCATCGGTTTTTATACAATGAATCGAGGTTTTTTATGTCGCTTAACAGAATACTGGTAGCAGATGATGAAGAAAGTATGCGCTGGGTGCTTTCAAAAGCACTTAAACGTAAAGGCTTTGAGGTGGATCTTGCCTCTGACGGTAACCAGGCATTGGAACTGATCAAAGACAACTGCTACGACCTTGCCATTCTGGATATCAAGATGCCCGGCATAAACGGACTTGACCTGCTGGACAAGGTTCGCGAGTTGAAGAGCGATCTTCTGGTGGTGATCATGACCGCCGAAGCGAGCATGAAAAACGCGGTTGAAGCAATGAAGCGCGGGGCCTACGATTACATAACCAAGCCTTTTGATCTAGATGTCATAGATGCAATCATAGAGAAGGTTGTCCGTGCCCGGGATATTCGCGGACAGGTGAAGACCCTCAGACAGGAGCTTAAAGAGCGCTACCAGGTTGAAAAGAACATCGTCGGCAACTCGCCTGCCATGCGGGAAATCTACAAGACTATCGGCAAGGTGGCCGGCAGCGATGTAACGGTGCTGATTCAGGGTGAGTCGGGCACAGGCAAGGAACAGGTAGCGAGGGCTATACATTTCAATTCCGGGCGCCTGGGCAAACCGTTTGTTGCAATAAACTGTGCCGCGATACCTCGTGATCTGCTTGAAAGCGAGTTGTTCGGATCCGAAAAGGGCGCCTATACTGGAGCCAGCGATCGGAAACAGGGTAAATTTGAGCAGGCGAGCCAGGGCACACTCTTTCTGGATGAGATTGGTGATATGCCATTGGAACTGCAGGCCAAGATACTGAGGGTTCTACAGGAGCAGGAAGTCACCCGGATCGGCGGCAACCAGAATATTGCGGTGGATGTTCGCGTTGTCGCCGCCACTAACCAGGCGCTGATAGAGAAAGTTCGCCGGAAAGAGTTCCGTGAGGATCTGTACTATCGCCTGAATGTTGTACCAATAACACTTGTACCTCTCCGTGAACGGCGCGATGACATTCCGGATCTGGCCCACTATTTTCTGGCCAGAACCTGCGCAGAGATGTCCGTCCCCCCAAAACAGCTGAGCGATGAGTCTTTGGCGCTCTTGACTTCTCACATTTGGCCCGGAAATGTACGCGAGCTTGAAAATGCAATCAAGAGAGCTGTGATACTTTCTAACGATCCTATGTTGACCCCGCTTGACTTTGCCGGGCTGGCTACGACGACAGCCCATTCAGAGTCAGTTTCACAGGAGACATCCCTGGAGGCGCTGATAGATATGAAGCTGCGTTCCTGCATGAACGGGGTGGAAAAACTCGACAAGGGAGATATCCATGCGGTAGTGCTTGAGCAGGTCGAACGTCCACTGATACGCTTCATTCTGGAAAAGACCCGATGGAATCAGGTTAAGACTGCCGACATCCTGGGCATCAATCGCAACACACTGCGCAAGAAGATCACGGAACTGGGAATTGAACTAAAACGGGATTAAGAGAGGAGAAAACGATGTCAATAAGAGACCGGTTCTTTCTGGAGCGGGACAAAGCGGTGCTGGCAGTGATAGACGTTCAGGAGAGGCTCTGCGTCGCCATGGACGAAAAGGTATTGCATAAACTGACAAAAAATATCGGAATTCTGCTTGAGAGCGCGACAGAGCTGAAAATGCCGGTGCTGGTTACGGAACAGTACGTCAAGGGGCTCGGAGCAACCCTGCCGGAACTGAAGGAAAAGGCAACCGGGGCAACCAGTTATGAGAAGATGACCTTCAGTTGTTGCGGGAGCAACGATTTTATCGAGAAGCTAAGGAGCTCCGGCCGTACACAGATTATCATCACCGGTATGGAGAGCCACGTCTGTGTTCTGCAAACAGTGATAGATCTGCGTGACGCAGGCTTCGACGTCCACGTTGTGAAGGACGCCGTCATGAGCAGGAGCAAACAGAACTGGCAGACCGCCATCGAAGTAATGACCCTTGCCGGTGCGGTACCGACCTGCACCGAATCGGTTCTGTTTCAACTATTGAAGGTAGCGGGGACAGAGGAGTTCAAGAAGTTATCGAAACTGGTAAAATAGGAGCCTAGCCCGAAACTATTGACCGATCAGAACATGCCGGACTATTTCGGAGTGATGCTGGATGCGTGCCAGGGCCGGCAGGTCGGTTTTGTAGGATATAAAGGGTATACCCGCCCCTTTGGCGGCCTGCATATCGACTTCGCCATCACCTATGAAAAGAGCCTCTTCCGGCGCTGCCTTGAAATGTTTCAGAACTTTCAGAAGCGGTTCCGGATGCGGTTTTGGATTGTCCACCTGAGATGCTGTCATCACGCACTCGAAGTATCCGGCAAGACCGAAATCCTCTATGATCATCTCCATAGAGGTCGCCCGATTGGTGCAGATTGCAAGCGAAGTGTTACCTTTAAGCCGGTCGAGAGCTTCAACAAAGCCGTCCTCCATCCGCATGAAAGGCATCAGATCGCGATAGTGGATGGTCTTCGCAAATTGAAAGGCCTCTTCCATCCGTTCATCGCCGGCAAAGAAATACTCCATAACATCTTTAAACGAGTGGGTATGCAAAACCCTCCTGGCATCCAGATCAAACCTGTCCAGCGGAGATCTCCCCAGATAATCCATTACCCGGTTATAGAAGATGTAATTGGATTCGATCGAATCCAGAATTACCCCGTCACAATCATAGATGACAACCTTGTAGCGGCTTTTTGATTCACTCACTTACCGCCTCCGAACTCCTGCTCCTGTTGATATACTCCTCCCATTCAATAGGGAGCAGATACTTCTTGCGACTGTTGCAATCTTTGCAGGCCGGCACGACGTTGTTACGTGATGCCTTCCCCCCCCTTGATAGCGGGACCAAATGATCCATGGTCAGATCCTCCGGAGCAAAACTTCCGCCGCAGTAGTGACATATACCCAGTGCCAAACGGTTTTGCCACCAGCGGCTCTTGCGTAGCTCACGTGATTTCTCGCGCTCTTTTTTTACCTCTTCTATGCTGACTTCAATTATAAAGTGGTTCATGTGGCAAATCCTTGCGGATCGTAACTTTGTGTTTCGCACCAGCATACCAGATAATTATCGGAATATGGTAGCAGTAATAGGCGACCAAAGGTTTAAGCAACTGCCTGTTGCATAAAACAGTTGAAAATATTTCTGTCGTAGGCTATTATT
>JAQTRC010000179.1 GCA_028712665.1 Desulfuromonadaceae bacterium | reverse complement strand
CCGTCAACATCAAATGTGGCAAATTCCCCCACCCCCTAACCCCCTCCCGCAAGGGGAGGGGGGACTTTTAGGCAACTGCAAATACCAAAACGGACAACGCTGGCCTGAGATAGACTTTTACGAGAATCAATAAGGAGATAGGAAGTTATTGCCCCCATTTTGCACTCAATAATGGGCGTTTCAGTATTTTATGAAGAGATACTCTCTGCCAGCAGCTCGGTTAAATGCATCAGTTTTACTCCCGGCATCTGGTCAGCCAAACCCTTTTTCAATTGCAGCAGACACCCTGGGTTGCTGGTTACCAGGATTTCAGCGCCGGTTGCGCGTACCGTGTCCAATTTTCGCTGCAGAATCCGGTCTGACATCTCCGGTTTGGCGATATTATACGTCCCGGCGCTGCCGCAGCAGGCATCGGCCATTTCCAGCTCTTTGTAAATCAATCCGGGCACCAGTTTGAGCAGATCACGCGGCTCGTTGCGAATTCCCTGGCAGTGGGCGATGTGACAAGGGTCGTGGTAGGTGACTTTTTTATTCAACGGTTTAAGTTTAGTCCGCAGTTCATCCGCGTGCAGCGCCAAAACCTGCGAAATATCCCGGACCTTGGCGCTGAAGCTTTCTGCCGGCTCGTATCCTTCCAGATGATGGCCGTATTTTTTCAGTTCGGCGCCGCAACCGCCGCAATCGGTGACAATGAAATCGACTGCATGATCTTTAAAGATATCGATGTTGGTCCGGGCGGCGTCTTTCAGCCCTTCCAGATCGCCCCCCAGCATGTTTGGAGCCCCGCAGCAGACCTGGTTTCGTGGAGTAATGACCCGGTATCCGAGCGAGGAGAGCAGCTTGATTGTGGCGCGGCTGGCGTCGCTGAAAATAAGGCTCATCACGCAGCCCAGAAAAAAGCCGACTGTACCGCGTTCCTTACCGACGACCGGCGTTATCTCATGAATCTCCTGCCGGAGAGGGCGGGGAGGGAGATTCGGCAAAAGCCCTTCCATCCGCTCCAGTTGTCTGGGGAACATCTTCATGATTCCGAGCGTCCTGACCAGCTTCTGCAGACCGGTGCGCTGGTAGAGGCGCATTGGGACCATTGAAGCCTCAAGGCGGTCCGGATGCGGCACCAGTCTGCGCAGAACAAGATCTTCCATGAAGCCGAGGCCGCTTTCCGCTTTCCGTTCACAGCTGAATTCCGCGACAAGTTCGCCGGCATTAACCCCGCAGGGGCAGGCCGAGGCGCACGCCTGGCAGTCAAGGCAGAGCGACAGATATTCAAGGAGGCGCTCCGACTGATCCAGTTCACCTTCCTGGAGTTTACGAACCAGGGCAACCCTGCCGCGGGGGGAGGCGGTTTCCAGGAAAGTTTCCTTGTATGTAGGGCAGGTCGGAAGGCACATCCCGCAGCGCATGCAATTTATTAGTTTGACGTAGTCCATAAAACCTCAGGTTGAGATTAAGGTTAAGGTTGAGGTTGAGGTTGAGGTTAAGATTGAGGTTAAGGTTAAGGTTAAGGTTAATCTAAACCTTAACCTGTGAACGTATGTGAACGAAAACCTCAACCTGCCGTTAAAATATTTTCCCAGGATTCAAAATCCCCTTCGGATCAAACGCATTCTTGATACCCCTCATGATCCGTATCCCGGATTCACCTAGCAGCTTCGGCAGGTACTTCTTCTTGGCCAATCCGACGCCATGTTCGCCTGTGATGGTCCCTCCCATCGCGATGGCGGCATCGAAGATCTCCGCAAATGCGGCGTGGGCGCGGGCAATCTCATCCTTGTCCCGTTCGTCGGTCAGGCAGGTCGGGTGCAGGTTGCCGTCCCCTGCGTGACCGAAGGTTCCGATCGTGACGTTGTATTTTTTTGCAGAATCCTGAATTACTTTCAGCATGGCGGCTATGCAGCTGCGCGGCACCGTTGCGTCCTCCAGTATGGTGGTCGGCTTGAGCCTGGCCAGGGCCGAAAGGGCCGTGCGGCGCGCCTCGGTCAACTTGAGAGCTTCGGAAGCGTTCTGTGCCGTCTGGAAGAATGAACATCTGTGATTTTTACAGATCTTCGCCACCGCAGCGGCCTCCTCCGCGATCACCACCGGATGGCCGTCCACCTCTATCAGCAGCACTGCATCCACATCCAGCGGCAGCCCCACATGGGCGTACTCCTCAACGCAGTTGATGGTGACTTTATCGAGGAATTCGAGGGTGGCAGGTATAACCTTGGCGGCGATGATTGCCGAGACCGCCAGGGCGGCATCCTGCAAAACAGGGAAATGCGCCAGCATGGTAATCTTGCCTATAGGCTTCGGGATCAGCTTGACCGTTATGGCCGAAAAAATCCCCAGCGTCCCTTCGGACGAGACTAGCAGCGGATTAAGGCTGTATCCGGCCACATCCTTGACAACCTTCCCCCCTGTCCGGAGCAGGTCGCCGTCTGCCAGAATCGTCTCCAACCCCATCACATAATCGGCGGTGACGCCATACTTGAGGCCGCGCAGACCGCCAGAATTCTCGGCGACATTGCCACCCATCGTGGAGATGTTCATGCTCCCCGGATCGGGTGGATAAAAGAGTCCGCGCGACTCGACTTCGCGGTGCAGTGTGCTGGTAATGACCCCCGGTTCAACGGTGGCGGTCAGGTTCTCCTCGTCAAGTTCGATGATACGATTCATCCGGCTGGTCTGAAGCACGACCCCTCCGGCGGAAAGCGAGCCGCCCGACAGATTGGTGCCGGAGCCGCGAGGGGTGACGCTGACGCCTGCAGCGTGGCAAAGCCGCATGATGCGGACGATCTCTTCGGGCGAACCGGGGAGAACGACCACACCCGGAACACTCTCCAGTTCCGGAGTCGAATCGTATCCGTAGAGCGCCAGCGATTCCCGGTCGGCCAGGGTGTACTGCCCGCCGACAATTGATTTCAGTTTATTGATTAATGATGGTTGCATTTGTGAATTCCTTTTCTCAGTTGCTGCAAAGCTGGTCCGGTTTCAGTCCGACAATAAATGCACCCCAATGTTTACCGTTTATATAGATGGGGTGTGAAAGATCATTGAGAATCTCGCCTGTGTCCCTGATGTAGGTCTGCAGCAGAAACGGCGTAATGTTCTTCGCCCGGCGGATCTCCAGCTGGCTTGATGCATAATGTCTCTTCTCGCGGCTGTTTACAAGATCGGTTTCATAATTTCCTGTCAACGGTCGCTGGTTTTTGCTGTGATGCGTCGAGAGATAACCGTTCGAGTCCACCACCAGAGAATAGATCGCCCCAGGCAAGCTCTCCAGCCCCTTGTCGAACAGCGGCTGCAATTCGCGGTCAAAGATATCGTTGTAAGAGACTTCGAACTTCTGCGGGTTTGTATTGGGGAGCGGACGGTATTTATGGTCATGGAGTTGC
>JAQTRC010000085.1 GCA_028712665.1 Desulfuromonadaceae bacterium | reverse complement strand
CATGGATGTTTTCAGAAACCAAAATGCGCTGTCAGCCTGCCAATAACCTCCAGCGCTGGACGATTTTCGCCGTACTGGCGCTGATGTATATTCTGGTCTATTTCTACCGGGTATCACTGGCGGTTGTTGCTGGCGATCTATCCCGCGAGTTGAACCTGACTCCTCAGCGACTAGGTTCACTCTCCGGAATACTGTTCTACGTCTATGCAGTTGCCCAGTTGCCGCTCGGGCCGATGATCGATCGGCTCGGCAGCCGGCTGGTAATCAGTGGATGTGGTATACTGACCACCATCGGCGGCATCCTGTTTGCGCAGGCCGACTCCTTTGCCATGGCCATGGCGGCGAGGATCTTGATCGGTATCGGAACCGCCTCGGTTCTTATGGCGACTTTTACCATTTTCAGTCACTGGTTCAGCAAGAGAGAGTTTGGACGTGTCTCAGGTTTCATGGTGGCGGTCGGTAATCTGGGGAACCTTTTCGCTACGGCTCCTCTTGCGCTGGCCGTCGGCGCGGTTGGTTGGAGATCATCGTTTCTGATGATCGGGATTGTTCAGGCGCTGGTGACGGTACTGGTCTTCGGAATGGTGCGGGACCGTCCCCCCTCTGCTCCGCCTCCCACCGAATCGTCTGAAGAAGCGACCGCGGAAGGAGTAAAAACAGGTATGCTGGCGGCGTGGAGGGAGATCTTCGGCAGCCGCGATTTTTGGCTTCTGGGGGCCATCGCCTTTGCCTGGTACGGCAATTATCTGGCACTGCAAGGATTGTGGGGCGGGCCGTACCTTATGGAAGTGCTGCACCTGTCCCGTGAGGCCACAGGCAAAATGCTGATGTTCACCTCGCTCGGCTTTATCTGCGGCAGCATGGTAACCGACACGATCGCAAGGCGTTTTTTCAAATCTTACAAGAAGACTCTGCTGGCGGGACAAATGTTGCTTTTACTGTTCATGTCAGCCTTCCTTGGGTGGGCGGAGGCAATTCCGCATTTTCTTCTGGCAGCGCTTTTCTTTGCCATAGGGGTGGCGGTCTCGAGCGGAGTGATGATCTATCCCCTCATAAGGTCCATGTTTCCGGTACGCATAGTCGGAACAGCCCTGACCTCGCTGAATTTCTTCGTCCTGATGGGAGCTGCTTCTGCGCAGCATGTTATGGGAATAATAGTCGGTAGTTTCGAACGGGGGAAGGGTGGTATATCTCCCGGAGCTTTACATACGGCATTTTTGCTTCCGGTCGTAGGATTGCTGGTTTCGATAGCGCTATACGCATTTGCCAGGGATTATGGTCAGGAGAGCTGAGGATTTTTCCCGGTTTTGGATTACTCCAGATCATCCCCGACCTCTTCCATCTCGCGAGTTATCTCGGCCAGGGCCGGGTCTTTCTTTCTGAAAGCAACCACGAGCCAATAACAGATGAAATAAGCTGCAACCGCCGCCACGAAGGCTATGATAGAACTCCCCAGCAGCAGTGATTTTGCATACGGCTGCAGTTGATGCCATTCAACTCCCTTGAAAACAAGCTCTTTGTGAGGCTTTCCCAGGAGGAACCGCCCCAGGTTATAGCTGGCGACCAATACCGGTACAACGGTAAGCGGAGTATTAACCCAAGCGCCTGTTATGCAGGTCAGCTTGTTGAGGCGGAAAAGGAACGCGAATGCAATGGCGAGAGGTGTGTGCAGGCCGAAAAGCGGGGTAAAGCTTATAAATACTCCGACTGCAAAGCCAGCGGCGATATGGCCGGGATGAGCATCCAGAGATAGGATTTTATAGAATTGTTGCTTGATTCTTTCGGTATTGATCATTATTTTCTCGATTGCGGGCAACTCTAAGGTCATGCGGGGTATTTTGTCAATTGAATAGGCTTCACGATAGCGTAGAATTCTGATATAGCTGAACAGGGTCAGATTAGATTAGATACGATTCGGAGCAGATGATGTCGATATCAGGGTATATGCGGCTGTTAACCGGAACCATCGCTGTTGCCGGGTTTTTTGCCTGTGGAAAGGTCGAGGCGCCTAAAAATTCCCAAATATCCGACAAGCCGCCGGTTGCCGTTGAGAGTGCCACGGCAAAAACTTCCAGTTTGACCGAACGTATCGAGGTGACTGGGAGTCTTGAATCAAAGTTCTCGGCAGATGTCAAGACGCAGATTCCAGGGCTGGTCAAGCAGGTCTTCGTGACGGAATGGGTGCGCGTAAAAAAGGGGCAACCGCTGGCGCGTATCGACCTCGCTGAAACGGAAGCATTGGCCAAACGTGCCGAAGCCGGTGTAAAATCAGCCATAGCCGGTCTGGCGGAGGCCCAGGTGGCGACCAACAGGGCAGATAGGGAACAAGCCCGTACTCTCAAATTAAAGGAATCCGGACTTGCTACCCAGCAGGCCGTTGATGATGCGCGTAGTGAGACAGAAGCGGCCAGAGCCAGGCTAGAAGCGGCCCGGGCTCAAGTCGGAGTGTCTGATGAGGAGTTGCGCCAGATCAGGGCTCGTTTGACTAAGGGGCTCGTCACGGCTCCTCTGGATGGTGTAGTGGCGCTGCGCGATGTCAACGTCGGAGATCTGGCCAGCGATGCTGCAGCGGGAAAGCCGATTTTTCGGATCGTTGACAATAGGCTCCTCAACCTGACAGTTACTGTTTCATCGGCCGACTCGGCCCGTGTAAAGGTGGGGCAAGCGTTGGAATTCTCGGTAGATTCTGTGCCCGACAAAATTTTTTCCGGTAAAGTCATGTTCATCAATCCCGAGCTATCAGCCGCCGACCGGTCGCTCAAGGTGATCGCAGAGGTGCAGAATACCTCGGAACTCCTTAAGGGGGGGCTTTTCGCCAAGGGTCATATCGTAACCGGGATACGCGCCAATGTGCTGCAGATCCCGCGCAGTGCGATAAATGCTCTGGATCTGACCGCCGGAAAAGGGGAGCTGTTCGTTGTAGAAAAGGGTCTGGCGCGCAAAAGGGAGATCATCATCGGCTCCGTAAATGGCGACATGGTCGAGGTGACTTCCGGCCTTAAGGGGGGGGATCAGTACGTCGCGCGTGGAGCTTTTAACCTGAAGGAGGGGGACAAGGTCGTGCAGGCGACCTCAAAATAAATAGCGAGCATCAAACGAAGACCCGGGAGATCGCTTTCCCCGGAACAACGCAACCAGACAAGGAGGATGCACCATGAAAAAGTTAGCGGTTGCCGTACTGCCTTTGGCTCTCCTAATCTTCTCTTCAATTACTGCTTTTGCAGTCGGCGGAACCGATATCACCTGGTACGGCCACTCGGCCTTCAAAGTAACAACTCCCAGCGGCAAAGTGCTGCTGATCGATCCCTGGCTGGCCAACCCGGCCAATCCCAAGGGGAAGGAACTGCTGGCCGGCCTGGATAAGGCCGACCAGATTCTGCTGACCCATGCGCATGGCGATCATATAGGCAATACGGTCGAGATCGCCAAAAAAACGGGAGCGAAGCTGGTGGCAAGCAATGACCTGATGAAGGCCATGGTTAAATATGCCGATTTCCCTTCCAAGCAGGCGGAATCTTCCGGGACAGGCAATATGGGGGGGACGGTGACGCTCCTGGGTGGTGAGGTCAGGGTAACATTCGTCAACGCCCTGCACAGCTCTGCCCTGGATTACGACGACAAGAGCGGCCTCCCCAAAAGCCTTGCGTACGCCGGCAATCCGGGCGGTTTCGTCATCGCCATCAGTGGCGGGCCGACCATCTATCATACTGGTGACACAGACCTGTTCGGCGACATGAAGCTGATAGGCGACCTCTCGAATGTCGATATCATGATGGCCTGTATCGGCGACAAGTTTACGATGGGACCGGAGCGGGCAGCGATTGCGGTTGAACTGGTCAAGCCAAAGATGGTCATTCCGATGCACTTCGGCACCTTTGCAGCGCTGACCGGCACACCGGAAGCCTTTGAGGCAGCCATCAAAAAGCGCAAAGTTAAGACACTCTTTAAACGGATGCAGGTAAATGAGACGTTTAGCTGGAAGTGAGACTAATGCAAAAGTACCAATAAGTCCCCTTCAAGTGAGGGGGAATTCTTGATGAAAGGATTCAATGGATATGAGTGAAACGGCAATCGGAGTTATCGGCGGCAGTGGACTGTACGATATGGAGGGCTTGGAACAGGTCGAGCGGATCAAGATCGAAACTCCTTTCGGTGATCCGTCAGACGAATATGTTACCGGTGTTATGAACGGGGTGCGGATGGTTTTTCTCCCCCGCCACGGGCGCGGTCACCGTTTTCTTCCCTCCGAGGTCAACTACCGCGCCAATATCTTCGGCATGAAAAAACTGGGTGTGGAACGGATAATTTCCGTTTCCGCGGTGGGAAGCTTGAAAGAGGCCATTGCACCGGGGCACATCGTAATCCCGGACCAGTTCATAGACCGCACAAAGGGGGTCAGGCGGGACACCTTCTTCGGCAACGGGATCGTGGCGCACGCAGGCTTTGCCGATCCGGTATGCCATACACTCTCGGACACACTCTACAGTGCGGCAAACAAGGCCGGGGCCACGGTTCACAAGGGGGGGAGCTATATCTGCATGGAGGGGCCGGCTTTCTCCACCCGGGCCGAATCGTTCTCGTATCTGGCTCTGGGGGCGTCGGTGATCGGCATGACGAATCTGACCGAGGCCAAACTGGCCCGCGAGGCCGAAATCTGCTACGGGATCATCGCACTTTCAACAGATTACGATTGCTGGCACGATTCACACGACGATGTGACCGTAGAGGCGATCATCAAGATTATCCACCAGAATGTGGCCATGGCCAAGAGTATCATCCGGAACGCGGTCTCTGAGATCGGCGGCGTGCGGATCTGCCCCTGCGCCAGCGCGATGCAGTACGCCGTCATCACGGACAGATCGGTCATTCCCGAGGAGACCAAACGGAAGCTGGAACCGATTATCGGGAAGTATCTGTAGGAGCGGAGTGTTCGAGATCTGAAACAGGAAGGCCGGCGCCTCACGGTGTCGGCCTTTTTGCAATACAGATGTCTGTGAGCTATTAGAAGAGCGTTCCGACCACGCTGCCGATCACCGAAATCGGTCCGGTGTCCTGCAGACCCTCCATCGCTTTTTCAGTCTTCTTTAGGGTCGATAGGGCGTCACGGTATAGTTTGTCATCATTTACCAGTTTACCGATCGTTCCTTCGCCGCTTTTGATCTTGCCGGTGATATCCTTCAGATTGAGCACCGTTTCGCGCAGCTCATCGTAGAGTGCCGGATCATTTACCAGTTTGCCGACCGTTCCCTCCCCCTTGTTGATGCGCTGGGCGATCTCCGTTATGTTTTTCACTCCGTCGTTCATCCCTTTGACCGCAGTTATGGCCTGGTTATAGAGCTCTTCCTCGGTCAGCATTTTACCGATGGTTCCTTCGCCCCGCTCCAGTTTTGCACTGACCTCCTTGAGACTGCCGGACAGGGCATTGACGTTGTTATAGAGTGATTTGTCGTTCAGAAGCAAACCCAGGGAGCCATCCCCCCGATCGAGTTTGGAAGTTATGCTGGCCAAACCGGTCAGTGAACCATGTACGGCAGCCCTGTTCTCATCAAGTATCGCGTTTACTTTCCCCATGACCTCGTTCTGGTTACGATTCAGATCTATTATAAGCTGCTTGGCGTCCTTCGTCAGAGATCCGACACTGTCAATGATTGCATCGACACCTGCGGAATCGGAACTTTTGACTCTGCTGCCGGCCGGAAGATCCGGACTGCCTGGCGAGCCGAAGGAGAGTCCTAAAAACTGACCTCCCAGCATGCTGGCCATACGGATGCCGGCAACGGAGTCCTGTTTGATCCGTGTTCCGGGTTTAACCTCAAAATCGACCTGAACCTTGTCATCCAAAATGGATATCCTTGATATGGTGCCGACTTCCACACCTGCAAGCTTGACTGTATCTCCCACTTTGAGGCCGGTCGATGACGCCAGAAAAACCTTGTAGGGTATCCCTCTGTCGAAAAGTTTCCAATGATTGCCGATCTCAAGCATTGTGCCGAAAAGCAGCAGGCTCAGTATGAAAAAGAGGCCGACTTTAACTTCCAGGGACAGTTTCATGCCGTCATCTCCCGATAATATTATATTGCGCCATTATACCCAACAGAAGCGGCTTGGCAATATTATTGTGTTTTTATGCGCTTCCCGCTATTCTATTACGACATTGACCCGAGGAGGAACGGAATGGTTTCATTTGAAGAGGCTCGCTCAATCATACTCGATAGCGTACGCCCCGTTGATACGGAACGGATACATCTTCTGGAAACGGCAGGAAGGGTTCTGGCCGAGGATCTGGCTGCGCCATGGGATATGCCGTTGTGGGACAATTCGGCCATGGACGGCTATGCTGTACGATCTACCGATTGCAGAGAGATTCCATGTAAGCTGAATGTAACCGGGTTTCTGCCTGCCGGGGCCAAGGCCGACGGGATCAGGGTCGAAGCCGGCTGCGCCGTGCGGATTATGACTGGGGCGCCGGTTCCGTTCGGCTGCGACGCGGTCGTCCCGGTGGAGGAGACCGATGACGGTCAACTGGAGGTAACTCTGCTTGAGCCGGTGATTAAAGGGCAACATTTCCGCTTCCGAGCAGAAGATGTTGCTGCGGGTGTTATCTTTGTCCGGAGCGGAACAGTTATCAGGCCTCCGGAAATCAACATGCTGGCAGGATTCGGAATCGCGCTGCTGCCGGTCTACCGCAGGCCGGTTGTGGCGATTCTCTCTACCGGCGACGAGCTGGTGGAGTTGGGCCGGACACCGGGTCCTGGGGAGATCATAAACAGCAATACGCTCTCGTTGGCTGCCGCAGTACAAGAGGCAGGCTGCATCTCTCGCATCATCGGCATCGCCCGCGATAATCGGGAAAGTCATCTGTTAAAACTTGGCGAAGGGCTGAAAGCCGATGTGCTGATAACGTCAGCCGGTGTGTCGGCCGGAGACTGTGATATGGTGCGGGATATTCTCGAAGAGCTTGGCGCGAAGCAGAAGTTCTGGAAGGTTGGTATCAAGCCGGGGGGGCCGACCGCGTTCGCGATGTACGGCTCGACGCCGGTATTTTCTCTGCCGGGTAATCCTGTTTCGACAATGATCACCTTCGAGGAGTTCGTCAGACCTGCCCTGCTGAGGATGCAGGGGCATCAGCAGCTGCTGCGGCCGCTCTTCAAGGCTGTTCTGCGTGATCCGCTGAAGAAAAAAACCGGCAAGGTTCAAATCGTAAGGGTGCGGTTGGAAAAAGAGGGGGGCACCTGGTTCGCATCGTCTGCCGGAAACCAGCAGACCGCAATCTTGAAGACGATGGTGGATGCTCAAGCCATTGCCCTGCTTCCGGCCGAAAGCGGAGGTTTTGCCGCCGGCGAAGAAATTGATGTGCATTATTACGGGAATCATATCGAACTGGAGTAATAGCATGAAAGACTATCTAGGCGCACATATGTCGATCTCCGGGGGGCTGCACCTGGCCATCGACCGGGCCGTTGCCGCCGGTTGCAGCGTGCTGCAGATATTTACCCGAAATTCGAACCAGTGGAAGGGGAAACCGGTCAGCGATGCCGATGCCGCACTGTTCCGCACAAAATTCACAGCTTCCGGTCTGCACGAGGTCATTTCCCATGACATCTACCTGATCAATCTGGCCTCCCCCCCTGGAGATACGCGCGACAAGAGTCTGGCAGCTTTTCGGGATGAGCTGGAGACATGCGCCCGGCTCGGCATCTCCAAGGTGGTCATGCACCCCGGCTCACATCTGGCTGACTCGCCTCAAACAGGTCTGGAACGAGTCGTCGCAGCATTTGACCAGCTTTTCCATGAGGTGCCGCAGTACGAAGGAAAAGTGCTGATAGAGACCACGGCAGGTCAGGGAAGCAATCTGGGGAGGAGTTTTGAGGAGCTGGAGATGATTATCAGTGGATCGCGGTTTCCTGGCAAGTTCGGGGTCTGCTTCGACACCTGCCATACCTTTGCGGCCGGTTATGATACTGCGACGGAAGATGGTTATGCCGGCACCATGCGGCAGTTTGATCGCCTGATCGGGCTTGACCGGCTGCACTGTTTCCATTTAAACGATTCCAAGAAGGGCCTAGGCTCCCGGGTCGACAGGCATGATCATATCGGCCATGGCGCACTGGGGCTGAACCCGTTCAGTTTCATCCTCAATGATCCGCGTTTTTTAACTGTGCCAAAGATCCTGGAAACTCCGAAGGGGGATAATGACGAGATGGATGCGGTCAACCTCGGTATTCTGCGGGGGTTGGTCCGTTAGATTGCTTTCAGGATGTTGTTCTTCTGTGAGGCTGGCCCACGCCTGTCAGTTTGGCTCACGCGGCAGACGCACGAAGGGTCATTGCCTGATCTTATGTTGAGGTAGCGGTCTGCTGTTCCTCTCTTGAGGCGGCGGCGCCTCTCCCAATTTCCCCGCTGTTTCTATATCTGCCTTGGCCTTTTTATGTTCACCCAACTGTCTGAATGCCTTGGCGCGGAGCAGATAGGCCCTGCCGTTTTTCTGCCGGCTAAGCTCTATCCCCTTGGTCAGGAAGTGGATCGACTTGCGGGGCTGGTTCGTCTGCAGCAGTGCCCATCCCATGTTGAGGTTGGCGACCATGTTGTCTGGCTGCGCTTCAACGGCCCGCTTGATCTCGATCATGCCGTCGCTTTGCCTCCCCTGCTGCATCAAACTCACACCGTGGAAACTCAGGGCAAGCATGTTCTTGGGTTCGAGTTTGCCGGCATGACTAAGATCGTTTTCGCTTTTTGAGTACTCCTTCATCTTGACATAGACTGCGCCCCGCCCGACATAAGGCTGGTCCCAGCCGGGCGCCATTTCGATGGCCCTTGTAAAGGCTTCCACGGCGCGGTCCAACTTTTTTTCACTCCGGAGTTTGATTCCTTGCTCCATATATTCCTTGGCCGCCAGATGGGCCGCATTTTCCTCATATCGTTTGCGCAGTTCAGCCGTTTGCCCAGCCGCCCTGCCAGAGGTTCCCCCCTCCAATTTTGCCAGCTCTTTTTTCAGGCGTTCGATCTCCTGCATCGATTCATTTGCCTGCGTGCGAAGCTGGTCAAGTTCCGAAGAGCGCTCATGATCGTTCTTGATAGCGGTCAGCGATCTGGCCACATCATCAGGATCGGCTGTCAGCTTCACCTTGAGGTAGTAGGTCGATCCATCCCACTTCTCCTCAAGAATAACCGTAACAACAGCACCGGCAGTGTAGGTGACGATCTCGTCTTTGCTCAGTTGGGAATCCTTGACAACGGTGTTGCTGATCAGATAGGTGCCAAGCTCTTCCAGAAGAAGCCGCTTGACCTGTTCCAGGGCGATGGAACGGCTGGAAAGCTTACTGTCTGCATCTCCGGCTTGATAAGTGTACTCGCGGGTCAGCGTGACCGTGGCGGCCGAAACCGATGTCGCAGTAAAAAATGCAATAAAACATGCAAGGATGATCTGTTTCATACGATGCTCCCAGGAGAGGCGGTATGTAACTTCAAATTCCTGATTTTCTGCAGGTATCTCTGAGCTGGAATGACAAGATTCGAATAAAAAAATTTTTGCCCGCAGCGACCGTACCAGCCAGAATGAGTTACCGCAAATAGTATATCACGGCAGAAGAAATTAGCTACACCCCAGTTTTTTCCAGGTCGTCCCTTTTAACGGGGATAAAGGTCAGAAGAGATCCAGATTCTCCAGCGTCTTGAAAGGTTGGTTGCCGAAATTCCGGCGTTCCTGTTTTGCCGCTGTCGATTCTGCAGATTTTTCTTCTGCTGGCGGCTCGCAGGTCTCATCGGACAGCAGCTCCACCTCCTGCTCTCCATCCATGCCGTTGCACTTGAAAAAATACCGGTCATACAGCCGGTGATGGGCCGTCCAGCGTGAAGTAGAGGCATTTTCCCTTGCGATGTGGGCTCGAATGCCGTTAATCTTGGAATCCATATCATCCAGATAGTTAAGGATGGTGGCCTCTACCGTTTTTGGACGTTTTGGCGAACCGAATTCATACTGCCCGTGATGGGAGAGGAGCATATGTTTGAGCAGCATGGCCAGTTCACGCGGGAATCCATCAAGCGTACGGATCTTATCCTCCACCAGCTCAACACCTATGGTTATATGCCCCAGAAGCTTGCCGGCGTCAGTATAGTCGAAGGAGCGCTCAAAACTCATTTCGTGGATCTTGCCGACATCATGCAGCAGCGCTCCCACGGTTAGCAGATCCCCGTTGATGCCGCCGTAGAGGGGAACGATTGAATTGGCCAGCTTAACAACTGCCAGGGAATGCTCCAAAAGCCCTCCCAGATAGACGTGATGCATCGCCTTGGCGGCCGGCGCTGAACAGTACAGCGCCATGAAAGCTTCATCGGCAAGAAAGGCCTTCATCAGGTTCTTCAGGTGCGGGTTGCCGATGGCTGCAACCACATCGTCCAGTTCCTGTTTCATCTCTTCGTTGTCGCGAAGCGATTCGGGCAGAAAATCGGCAAGGTTGACCTGCTCCTCAGGAATCTTGGAAATCTCGGCCACGACCACCTGCATCTTGTTCATATACACCGAAGCCTTGCCGCGAACCCGCACGAAATCATCCTTATCGAATTGTTTGTCCAGCAGATCGGTATTGTCCCATACCTTGGCCTCAATCTCACCGCTCTTGTCCATGAAACGGAGGTTCATGTATGGTTTTCCGTTCTTGGCCATGGCCATGATCTTCTCCTTGACCAGAAAAACGGCGCTGACGGAATCGCGGTCTTTTATATCGCTGATGAACTGTTTTGACACTGTTAGCTCCTCACGTAGGGGTATAAGATAATAAAAACGTTACCACGATGCGGAACGTTTAGACAAGCGGAGAGTATAACCGCCGTCGCCGAATCCATTTTTTGAATAGTCCGTGCCATATTAATCAGCTGTGATACAATAATCCGACTGATACATCGCAACGGAGGATCCAGATGTCTGTTAAAGCCATCATAGCTGTAGTTGTCGTTGCTGTAATAGCGGTGGCCGTTTTTATCGCCGGAAGGCGCATAAAAGTGGAACCGGGAGTTATCAAGGTTTCTGGCACTATCGAAGTAACCTCGGTGGTATTGTCGTTCAAGGTCGGGGGGCGCTTGGCGGAGCGGATGGTGGATGAGGGAGAAACAGTGCAGGCAGGGCAACCGGTTGGCCGGCTGGAGGATGAAGAACTGAAAGAGGAGCGCAACAGCCGCTCCGCCGAAGAGAGAGCATCAAAGGCAGCCGTGGCCGACCTGGAGGCGGGGAGCCGCCGCGAGGAGATTGCCCGGGGCGAGGCGGTACTATCCCGGATGAAATCTGAATCCGAACGGCTTTCAAAAGATGCCGCCAGAAGCGAAGAACTTTTTAAACGTGAGGTTATTCCGCTCAAAGATCTGGAGGCGGTCAGGGCCGCCCGCGATGCGTCTTCGGCGGCGGTGCGCGAGGCCGAACAACAGCTGAAATTGCTAAAGATAGGCCCCCGTCCGGATGCCTTGCGGCAGGCACGGGCAAGGGCCGAGGGGGCGTCCGCAGTCAAGGCGATCGCCGAAACGCGTCTATCCGAGAGCGTATTGCTTTCCCCGCTCTCCGGATTGGTGCTGGCCAAGCATGCCGAACCGGGAGAAATCCTGGCGCCTGGCGGGCCGGTCGTCACCGTCGGCAGGATGGAGGAAGTCTGGTTGCGCGGTTACATCCCGGAGTCGGAACTGGGACGGATCAAGGTCGGCCAGTCGGCTCGTGTCATGGTGGACAGCTGGCCGGGGCGCAGTTTCGAGGGACGGGTCAGTTTCATCGCCTCCGAAGCAGAGTTTACACCAAAGAATGTGCAGACCGAAAAGGAGCGGGTCAAACTGGTCTATAGAATCAAGATCACCCTCCACAACCCGAAGGGGGAGTTGAAACCGGGCATGCCGGCCGATGCGGTTATTGTGGCAACGCCATAATTCAGCCCTGCCGGCGTTGGCTCGTCGAAAGCTCCTCAACCCCCTCTCCCTCTGGGAGAGGGGGGCCAAAGGCCGAGTGAGGGCCTCTTGCGCTTTCCCCTCGCCGTCTTGGCATCATCTGAATTCTGGCATCGCCAGGGAAATTACCTATGGAAATCATCTCAGCCAATAACCTCAACCGCCGTTTCGGCGATCTGACAGCCGTAGATTCACTTTCCCTCACCATTCCAGAGGGGGAGTTGTTCGGCCTGGTCGGTTCCGATGGGGCCGGTAAAACGACCACCCTGCGAATGCTGGCCGGCATACTCGATCCGAGTTCAGGCCAGCTGACCGTGCTGGAGAACCACTTTCCGGTCGGGGCGGAAAAGGTCCATGGCCAGATCGGCTACATGAGCCAGCGTTTCGGCCTCTATCCGGATCTGACCGTAGCCGAGAACATTGATTTCTATGCCGATATATTCGGCTTAACCGGCAGTGAAACACGGGAGCGGAGCGAACAGCTCCTCTCCTTCAGCGGCCTTGCCCCCTTCACCAAACGTCTGGCCGGCCGGCTCTCGGGAGGGATGAAGCAGAAGCTGGGACTCTGCTGCGCCCTGATCCACAAGCCGCGCCTGCTTCTTCTGGACGAACCGACCAATGGGGTAGACCCGGTCTCTCGTCGCGACTTCTGGCGCATCCTGCGCGAGTTGCATGTCGAGGGGGTAACCATCGTACTCTCCACCGCCTACCTGGACGAGGCCGGACGTTGCGATCGGGTCGGCCTGATCCACGCCGGTCGGCTGATCGCCTGCGGTACCCCGGACGAACTGACCGATAACGGCAGCACCACTCTTGAGGAACTGGTGATCAGCAGTATAGCTGAAGAGAAACAGGTCGAAGAGAAACAGGTTGAGATTGAGGTTAAGGGAAGGCCAAACCTCAAACTTAACCTCAACCTTAACCTTAACCTCAACCTTAACCTTAACCTTAACCTTGATGTACCCTCAGTCTCCCTGAAGAATCTTACCAAACGCTTCGGCGACTTCACCGCCGTCGATGCCATCTCCCTCTCCGTTCCACGAGGACAAATCTTCGGCTTCCTCGGCCCCAACGGCGCCGGAAAGTCCACCACCATCCGCATGCTCTGCGGCATCCTGACCCCTACCGATGGCAGCGGCATTGTGGCCGGTTTCGACATCGCCAGCCAGCCGGAACTCATCAAGGAAAATATCGGCTACATGAGCCAGCGCTTCTCGCTTTACGAGGACCTGACCGTGGAGGAGAACATAGCCTTTTACGGTGGTGTCTACCGCCTGACGGCGGAGAAACTAAAAGAGCGAACCGCCTGGGTGGTCGAGATGGCCGGGCTTGCCGAGCGGCGCAGATCCAAAGCGGGCGAACTCTCCGGCGGCTGGAAACAGAGGCTCGCTCTTGGCTGCGCAATCCTGCACGAGCCGCCGATCGTCTTTCTGGATGAACCGACCTCAGGCGTAGATCCGCTCTCCCGCCGTCGTTTCTGGGATCTGATCCGCTCGATGGCCGCTGATGGTGTGACGATATTTGTTACAACCCACTATATGGATGAGGCAGAGTACTGCGATCGCCTGGCGCTGATCTTTCAGGGAAAGATGGTGGCGGTCGGCACGCCTGCCGAGTTGAAACAGGCGCGTATGGTGGACGGCGTACTCCCCAGCCTGGAAGAACTGTTTATCGGGTTGATTGAGGAGCAGGATTTAAAAGGCGATTAAGAAATGTTCCGGCTAAGGGCAATGTTAATATTGTGGCGCGGGTGAAGGGATGTTGTATGTGAAATGTCCTGTAAATCTGATGGCTTGGACAAAAATACCAGAAAATTTCTCGCCCGGTTGCCGATCATTCACTGGATATACTTCATAAGGCCCTCTCGCAACGCAGATAACCTGTAAGGCTTCTGGATAAATCCAGCCAATCCCTTGCCCACAAACTTCTCTGTTACGTCC
>JAQTRC010000084.1 GCA_028712665.1 Desulfuromonadaceae bacterium | reverse complement strand
TTTATGGTCGGTGCGACAAGATTTGAACTTGCGACCACTAGACCCCCAGTCTAGTGCGCTACCAGGCTGCGCTACGCACCGAGAAAACATATCTCAAAATTGATCCCTTAGATCCTTAAGTTCTTGCCTGACTTCCTTCAATAATTCCGACAGATCATTTGAAACCGGCTGTTGGAAAAGGTCTTCCGAGTTGATAAGTTTGCCTTTGGCTGAAATTCTCTTCCTGACACCCTCTATGGTAAACTTTTCGTCATATAATAAGCGTTTTACCTGAAGTATCAGCTCTACTTCATTTTTTGAATAGAGCCTCTGGCCGGTAGTACTTTTTTCGGGTTTGAGAAAACTGAACTCTGATTCCCAGAAACGCAATACCGATGTTCTGACCTGTAGAACATCTGCAACCTCGCCGATCTTGTAGTACAATTTGTCTGGTAAGATCGGAGCCATGATGATTGCACCCTATGTACGGCCTATTTTGCTTCGGAGTTGATTGCGCTTTTGAGTACCTGACTCGGTTTAAAGGTCAGGATTCGGCGGGCATTAATAGTTATGGTATCGCCTGTTTGAGGATTGCGACCCCTGCGATCAGCTTTTTGTTTAACAACGAAATTCCCGAATCCGGCAATTTTAATCTTTTCACCGGATTCCAGCGTGTTTTTAAGAACAGTAAAAACGGACTCGACAACTTCTGCTGATTCCTTCTTGGAAAGACCGATTTTCTGATGAATTCTTTCAACAATATCTGCTTTGGTCATAACTACCTCGGGAAGTATAAGTTAATACCCTGAAACAAAAGGGAAAAAACCTATAGCATAGCTAAAATCATTTCGCAATAGGTTTTTGCCGCCAATAAACTATCTATTTTATCCACCTGTAAACCGGGGGTCAGAAACAGCCGGTTTCCAGTCAGGAGTGGAGTGGAGTTATCTCAATGTTACCTGCAGCTTGCTTACCAATATGTCCGTAACCTTTCTGTGAAGAGCACTGATTTCGTCATCTGTGAGTGTGCGGTCATAAGAGCGGTAGCGAACCCGGATAGCTATGCTCTTATATCCTTCCGGAATTCCCTTGCCGCGATACACATCAAATATAATAACATCCTCAATCTCTTTAGCTTTTACGCTGTTTACACACCCTATGATTTTTTCGAACAACAACCCGTCAGGAGCCAGCATCGCTATATCACGAGTGCTGTCGGGGAATCGCGATGGGGCTCTGATCACCAGTTTTGAACGGGACAGTTTAACCAATTTTTCAAAATCCAGCTCGAAGCAGAAAACCGTTTTTTCCAGGCCATAGTTTTCCAGAACAGTCGGATGTATCTCCCCAACTGAACCTATACGTTCGCGACCTGAAAAAACAGTGCAGGATTTGCCTGGATGGAAGTAGGGTTCCGGAGTATCGGGTACCCAGGAAATACCCCCGACGTTCAACAATTCCAGAAGGTTCTCGATGATCCCCTTCGCATCATAAAAGTCAATCAATTCATCTGTCCGGCTCCAGCCTGCTCCATAACGGGATCCGGTTAACGCCCCTACGATGAAAATGGGTTCGCGAGGCATAATGTCGCCGGCAACCGGTAGATAGACACGACGCATTTCAAACAGTTTCAGATCAAGGGATCTGAAACTGATGTTGCGGGCGGTCGTCTCAAGCAGCCCAGGCAACAGACTGGTTCGCATGACGGATTGTTCGTCAACAAGGGGATTCGCCAATTTGATTGTGATCCGCCGCGGGTCATCCTGACCCAGCATCAGCTTGCAGGCCGCGTCCGGTGAGGTGAAACTGAAATTAATGATTTCATTCATGCCATTGTTGACAAGAATGTCTCTGACCCTCTTTTCAAGTTGCTGATGTCGTGTGGGGCGATCTGAGACGACCTTCGCTATCGGCATAGTCGCCGGAATCCGGTCGAATCCGTTCAACCTGGCCACTTCTTCAATAAGGTCTACTTCACGTTCGATATCGATCCTGTAGCTGGGCGGAATGACGGCAAAGACACCATCAGAAACTTCAGATACAAGGCATTCAAGTTTTTTGAGAATATCAATAATTTCTTCACGCTGCAGTTCTATGCCGATCAGGCTGTTCGCCCGCTCCGGACGGAACTCGATAGCTGCTGGTTCGCTTTTTCCGGGGTAGATATCCAGACTCCCCTGGGCCAGAGCGCCGCCGGCCAGCTCTACGACCAAAGCAGCCGCACGGTCCAGTGCGCGCGTGACGCCACCGACATCTGTGCCCCGTTCAAATCGATGGGAGGATTCAGTATGCAGTCCGAGTCGTTTGCTTGTCCTGCGGATGGCAGCGGGTCTGAAGCAGGCGCTCTCCAGTAGAATGGAAGTCGTTGAATCCTCTATTTCAGAGTTCTCCCCCCCCATGACACCGGCCAGAGCCACAGGACGCTCGGCATCGCAGATGACCAAATCGGTAGCCATAAGGAGACGTTGCTGACCGTCAAGGGTTGCAAACCGTTCCCCCTCCTCCGCCCTACGCACGACAATCCGCTTACCCGCAAGACGGTCGCAGTCGAATGCATGCAGAGGTTGTCCCAGTTCCATCATGACAAGATTTGTCACATCCACCACGTTATTGATCGAGCGGATACCAATTGCATTAAGGCGCTTTACAAGCCATTCCGGAGATGGGGCTACAGTGCAGCCTGAGATGTAGCGTGCGGCATAGCGCGGGCATAATTCGGCATCCTCCACTGATACTCCGATAACCGATTCAACGCTGACATTCCCCTCGACGAGAGCCGATAGCGGATACTTGATCTTTATACCCAGCTTGGCGGCTACTTCGCGAGCGATTCCGACAACGCTCAAACAGTCGGCCCGATTGGGGGTCAAACCGATTTCGAATAAAGTATCCTTCATCCCGAGTGCAGAAAAAACAGGCGTGCCGAGAGACGAAACAGCGACCGGCAAAACCATGATTCCGTCACTCTCATTTGCCAGACCGAGTTCTTTTTCAGAACAGAGCATCCCGCAGGACTCCTCACCGCGGATTTTGGAGCGCTTAATCTTGAAGTCGCCGGGCAGAGTTGCGCCAATCTGGGCCAAGGCTACAATATCGCCCTGCTTGAAGTTCTGGGCGCCGCAGACAACATCCAGCAGTTCTCTGCCGTTGTTAACGCGACAGAGAGAAAGCTTGTCGGCATTTGGATGTTGACGCTTTTCCTCGACCAACGCCACAACGACGTCGTCCATCCCTTCGCCCAGCTTTTCCATAGCCTCGACTTCAAGGCCGAGCATGGTCAATAGTTCGGCGAGCTGTTCGGGTGAATGATCAAAATCAACAAACTCTTTCAGCCAGTTATAAGTAATTTTCATATCAGGACACCATTAAGGAATAAAGTCAGAACTGCCGGAGAAATCTCACATCATTTTCGAAGAGCAGGCGCATATCATTAATGCCGTATTTTAACATTGCTATACGCTCTATCCCCATGCCAAAAGCAAATCCGGAGATATCTTCGGGATCGTAGTTCACATGGCGGTAAACTTCGGGGTCCACCATGCCTGCCCCCAGAATTTCAAGCCAGCCGCTGTTCTTGCAAACCCTGCACCCTTTGCCGCCACAGATTACACAGGCGATGTCAACTTCGGCCGAAGGTTCAGTAAACGGGAAGAAACTGGGGCGAAGACGCACGCCTGTATTCTGGCCAAAAAGCTGATTGGTAAAAACTGTAAGAATCCCCTTCAGATCGCCGAAAGAAACCCCTTTGTCCACCATCAAACCTTCGATCTGGTGAAACATGGGAGAATGAGTTGCATCCGAATCGCAGCGATAGACGGTCCCCGGCGCGATAATACGTACCGGCGGTTTCTGTTTCAGCATGGTTCGAATCTGTACCGGAGAGGTATGAGTTCTTAGCAGCAGGTCATTCTCAACAAAAAACGTATCCTGCATGTCGCGGGCCGGATGCTCCGGCGGAAAATTAAGCGCCTCGAAATTGTACCAGTCATGCTCTATTTCAGGCCCTTCTGCAACCGAGAACCCCAGCCCAGCAAAAATTTCGCAAACCTCTTCAACAACCAGACTTACCGGATGTTTCGTCCCAACCTGGGCATTGCGACCCGGGAGAGTAACGTCAATTTTCTCCGACTGCAGGCGCTCGCACTTCACGCGTTCCAGTTCGGCATTCAACGCAGCTTCAAGCGTTGATTCGATGTTATCACGCACACTGTTTACAAGCTGGCCGATTGAAGGACGCTCCTCAGGCGAGAGAGCGCCAAGGCCCTTCATCAGAGCGGTCAATTCGCCTTTACGCCCAAGAAGTCTGACACGGATACCCTGGAGCTGTTCTTCGCCTGAAGCAGAAGCTATCGCTTTAAGGGCATCATTTCTCAATTGTTCAAGTTTTTTCTGCATGGCCGGTTACCTTTGCGACAGAAAATTATCACAATAACGGCTGTTATCACACAAAGTTCACCAAGAAAATCAGGTGATTATCAAATCTAATAGCGACACTTCTTGGGTAACTACTTCCAACCCGAAAAGACTTTGATTCCTTTGTGTTCTCGCTTAAAAGCGCCTACTTCTGGTTGTGCCTTTGCGAGAGCCAACTGCCGTTATTACGTTTATTGTTTACTACAAAAAAGGGAACAGGAGGCAAGTCCCATTCCCTTTTATCTGTGCAACTACAAATAGCTTTAGATACCGGCCTTGGCAAGAGTTGCTATCTGGGCGAATCCTGCCGGGTCAGATACTGCGATATCGGCCAGAACCTTACGATCGATCTGGATATCCGCCTTTTTCAGCCCGAAGATAAACTTGCTGTAAGAGAGACCGTTAAGACGCGAAGCCGCATTAATTCTGGTTATCCAGAGACTTCTGAAATCACGTTTCTTGACGCGGCGATCGCGAAATGCATAATTTAGAGCCCTGTCAACCGCTTCGGTCGCACTGCGGAACAATTTACTCCTGGCTCCCCGGTAACCTTTGGCCAGTTTCAATACCTTGTTGCGTCTGCGTCTCGCTTTAAATCCTCTTTTTACGCGTGCCATTCATGCACTCCTTCATTGGTTAATTTACCAGATCCATAAGGGGAGACAATTTCCTCATGGTTCTTGGCATTACGAGTTCTCCTGACAACAGGAGAAAATTATTTGTACGGAATCAGCCTGGAGATATTCTTCTGGTCAACAGCGGCCACCATTGAACCGCCTCGCAAATTACGCTTGCGCTTACGGGTCTTGGGGGTAAGAATGTGACTGGTAAATGCACAGCCTCGTTTTACACGTCCTGAAGCGCTTTTGCTGAAGCGCTTGGCAGCGCCACGATTTGTTTTGATCTTCGGCATCAATACTCTCCTTCTTTATTAATTATTAAATTATGGACTGAACAATCCGCTATTTTTTTAATTTGGGAGCAACTATCATGTAAAGGTTCCGCCCTTCGACACGCGGCTGGTTTTCTATAACGGCAATATCTTGAATCTCTGCCGCAAAACGATCTATTAAAGCCCGTCCAATGTCCATATGAGTAATTTCACGGCCTCGGAACACCAAGGTAACCTTTGCCTTGTTTCCCTCTTCAAGAAAACGCCTTACATGCTTGATCTTGAACTGAAGGTCATGTTCGTCCGTCTTCGGGCGAAGCTTGACCTCTTTTAGCTGAACATGAACCTGCTTCTTTTTTGCCTCCTGAAGTTTCTTGCTCTGCTGGTACTTGAACTTTCCGTAGTCCATGATTCTGCAGACAGGGGGAACAGCAGTGGGTGAAACTTCAACAAGATCTAGTTGCTGCTGTTCGGCCAGTGCAAGAGCCTCGGAAACTGGAATAACACCCAACGGTTCGCCATTCGCGCCTATTACGCGCACTTCAAAGACCCGTATGGCCTGGTTGATGTTGATTGTCGGTTTTGCTATGGCGACACCTCCTGATATGCTCTCTTAAAAACTGGAATCTATATATTACTTACTTGTATTGCTTACTTTCCTGAACCACAAATTCCACAAATTCTTCCGGTTTCATCGGAGGCAGATTTTTTCCATCGCGGTAACGCGGTGTAATTGTTTGCTGCTCGACCTCTTTCTCGCCAATGACCAGCATATACGGCACCTTCTGCAGTTGGGCCTCCCGGATCTTGAAGCCGAGCTTTTCATTGCGGAAATCACTCTGCACCCTCACACCCGCCTCACGGAGATGTTTGTAGACGGTTTGGGCATACGGTATCTGACTATCGGTGACTGTCACAACCACAGCCTGAACCGGAGAGAGCCATAGAGGGAAACTACCGGCGAAATGTTCAATAAGCACACCTATGAAGCGCTCGATAGAACCAAGGATAACACGATGCACCATGACAGGACGCTTGCGTTCACCATCAGAGGCCACATACGTCAGATCGAACCGCTCGGGCAGGGTAAAATCGCATTGAATAGTAGCACACTGCCACCGTCTGTCAAGACAATCACGCAATTTGATGTCAATCTTCGGCCCGTAAAAGGCGCCGTCGCCCTCGTTTATCTCGTATGGGCGCCCGGAATCCTTCAGCGCCGAAAGCAGAGCATCGGTGGCCTGTACCCAGTCGGCATCAGAACCGATAGACTTCTCAGGCCTGGTCGAAAGCTCCATCTCGTACTCGAAACCGAAGATCGCCATCACATCGCTCACAAAGGAAATTACCCCCTTGATCTCGGCGTCAAGCTGTTCAGGCATGCAGAGTATATGGGCGTCGTCCTGGGTGAAGCAGCGCACCCTCATGAGGCCGTGAAGTACACCGGCGCGTTCGTGGCGATGCACGGTACCCAATTCGAAAAAGCGGAGCGGCAGATCGCGATAACTGCGCAGCTGCGATTTGTAGATCATCATGTGAGCCAGGCAGTTCATCGGCTTGATGCCGTAGCTCTGCTCGTCTACCTCAGTGAAATACATGTTTTCACGATAGTTATCAAAGTGGCCCGAACGCTGCCAGAGTTCGCTCTTCAATATCTGCGGCCCAACGACTATATCGTAACCACGCTTTAAATGTTCCTTGCGTTCAAAATCTTCCAGAACCATGCGAAGCATGGCGCCTTTAGGATGCCAGATAGGAAAACCGGCGCCAACCTCATCCGAAAAAGAAAACAGGTCCAACTCCCTGCCCAGCTTGCGATGGTCACGGCGTCTGGCTTCTTCAAGCCGGTTCAGATACGCGTCAAGCTCTTTCTTGTCAATAAAGGCGGTACCGTAAATTCGCTGCAGCATCCGGTTCTTCTCATCACCGCGCCAGTAAGCGCCGGCAATTGATAGCAGCTTGAAAGCCTTGATGCGGGAGGTGGACGGCAGGTGCGGACCACGACAGAGATCGGCAAAAGAGCCCTGGCTGTAGACCGATACGCTCTCAACTCCCAAATCGTTGATCAATTCGGTTTTGTATGGCTCACCCATAGCATCGAACATGCTGACGGCATCGGCGCTTGATAACTCACGGCGCACGATCTTCTGATCGGCGGATGCAAGTTCGGCCATTTTCGCTTCGATCCGCTCCAGATCATCGGGAGTGAATGGTTTGTCCATATCGAAGTCATAATAGAAACCGGTTTCGATAGCGGGGCCGATAGTTACCTTGGCTTGAGGAAAAAGCTCCTTGACAGCTTGCGCCATCAGATGCGAGGTAGAGTGGCGGATGATCTCAAGCGCTTCCGGACTCTTCTCGGTGATGATCTCGACTCTTGCCCCGTCAGACAGAGCAGCCGATAAATCAACAAGAAGTCCGTTGATTTTGCCTGCCAGAGCAGCCTTTGCAAGACCTGCCCCAATGGAGGCTGCAAGGTCATATACTGTAGCACCCGACTGCAATTCGCGGCTTGAATTATCCGGAAGTATAACTGTTATTGCGGCCATCTTAATTCTTCCTTTTTCAGCCAAACAGAAAAGGCATCGAAACACCGATGCCCGCATCCTGCCCGACTAAGCACTGCTTAGAATGGTAGGCGCGGGCGGTCTCGAACCGCCGACCTCTACCGTGTCAAGGTAGCGCTCTCCCCCTGAGCTACGCGCCTGCATCAATAAAGCTGTGGAGTAATATCAACTTGCATGATGGATGTCAAGCTGATTTTGTGACCTGTGTCACACCGATGCATCGTCGCAAAGAGGGCAAAGTGAAAGCTGGGGTGTAACTCCATATGCCGCGATTCACTCTATCCCCGCTCCGCGCAGAACTTATCCGCCTGATCCGGCAGCAGTTGCGCCGTAAGTTAAGACTTTTGACATTCTGGCGATATCTCCTGATTATTTGTTGCTATTTTCGTTATTTGACTGCCGGCAGGTGTGGAGAAGATCGGATCCGGATTGCGGCATCCTTCTCAATCTCCGCTTCCAGTGCCGTCTCAGATCAATAAAATAATCGGTTGCACACCTTATTATCTACCCCAGCAAAGATTCTATATGTTTGGATATCATGATACTTGAAACTTATCGCACGGCGTGATAATATCGATTTCAGCTTTCTATTTATGAGGTGGCTCGATTGTTTGAAAACCCTTCTCACGCAGGATGGTATCTCCATGATGCATACTGGGTCGGCGCATGTCTGTTTTTAATCAATTTTATCTGGCTGCGTCCCCATATTCTGCATCAAAAGAACGTCATATTCAGTCTGACGGTTATGACCGCTTTCTGGCCCCTTACCTACACATTTTCATTTTGTCACATCTTACGTAGTCGAATCCTAAAATCGAAAAAGACAAAATTGTAAACCGTATCATCTTTCCAGTTCCCTCACAGAACCCATCTTCCGCCTCATAACAGAGCAATCCGGCTTAAATACAGTCAAACAACTCTCTCCAGCCTTGCCACGTTCTCGACATGCACTGTCTGGGGAAACATATCGACAGGCTGGATCTCTCGGCAGAGATATCCAAAACTTTTCAACACAACCAAATCACGCGCCAAAGTTGAGGGTGAACAGGATACATAGATTACCGTACGGGGTGAGAGCGCTCTCACCCGCTCAAGCACATTACTGTCACACCCTTTGCGAGGCGGATTAAGTACAACCACATCCACCTTTTGCCTATCTTCGGCCATCTCTTCTAAAATTATTGCGACATCGCCCGCCTCAAAGCGAGAATTTTTTATGTTGTTTATCTTCGCATTCAGACGGGCATCCGCCACCGCCTCTTCTACAACCTCGACACCGATGACCTCCCGGGCCTCCTGTGCCAGAAAAAGTGCGATTCCGCCAATGCCGCAGTAGAGATCCAGAACGGTTTCCGACCCTTCAAGTACGGCCCAATCCCTGACCTGATTATAAATCAGGTTGGCTCCGCTGTTGTTGACCTGGAAAAAGGAGCGGGGCGATATCCTGAAAGAGATCTCCCCTACCCTTTCGGTCAGGTGCTGTTTTGGTGTCAGAAAGAACTCTTTTGGCCCCAGAATAACATTCCCCTCCGAACTGTTAACGTTCTGGGAGATAACCTCGATTTCCGGCACCTGCTCCTGCACAAAGCGCCCCAGATGGTGGATTTCATTGTAAGAGCGCTTGGAGGTAACAAATACGACCATCGCCTTCTTTTCATGGACCGATACCCGCACGACCAGATAACGTAGAAGACCCATTCTGCTCTGCGGATTATATACCGGCACCTTCCCTTTTTTTATACCTTTCCTGACGGCGTCTACCACCCTGTTAATAAGCGGATGGTGCAGAGGACATTCTTCCAGATCGTATACGTCGTGACTTGCGCGCCGGTATATACCGATGAAAGGTTCGGAAAACTTTCCGGCCACCGTCAACTTGGCCGTGGTGCGATAATGAATCAGGCTGTCGGGGGAGAGGAGCTGATGAACGGTGATGCCTGAAAGTTCGGGGAATTTTGCCAGCTCCGACAAAATCATGCCGCGCTTCCAGACCTTCTGTTCGGTGTACTTCATCGCAATCAGAGGGCAGCCGCAACAATCCGCGCTCTCGCCGCAGGGTGGGCGCTTGCTCCGGAGAGGTGACGGCTGTAGCAGTTTCCGTACATGGCAGAATGCGGTTCCGCCGGCAACGTGGTCTATGACGGTTGAGACCTGATCGCCCGGCAGGGCGCCGTTGACACGCAACGTCATTCCATCTTCGCTGCGAGCTGTGCCGTATCCATCCTCATCCAGAGTGGTGATTCTCAACTCAAGTACAGCATTCCGGATCAGGCGTTTAAAGGTCTTTTTCTGAGGAGTTGAACCGTCAGTTCCGGTCCCGGTTCCGATTACGGATGGAGTGGATTTAATCTCATTCCTGACATCTGCAGATCTGTATTCTTTCAAATGTATTTTCCCTTCAAATAATCACGGAACTGCCGGAACGCTTGAGCACGGTGACTAATGCCGTTCTTTTCTTCCAGCTTCAGCTCCGCCATGGTACGGTCAAAACCATCGACAAGGAAAAGCGGGTCATACCCAAAACCGCCGCTCCCCTTAAACGCATCAAGAATGCGTCCGTCGACTCTCCCTGAAAAGGTACGTTCAACCCCTTCCGGCGTAACATAAGCAAGCACACAGATAAAGGAGGCCTGGCGCTTGTCCGGACCAATACCATGCAACTCTTCGAGCAACAGCGCGTTGTTGGCTTCGTCCCCGGCACACTCGCCTGCAAAACGGGCCGATTGAACACCAGGGCGACCGTCAAGCGCATCTACCATAAGCCCGGAATCATCGGCCAGTGCCGGCTTGCCGGTAAAAGCTGAAGCCTCACGTGCTTTTTTGAGGGCATTCTCTTCAAAAGTCGCACCATCCTCGACAGTATCAGGAAAAGCATCGACATCTTCCGAACAGATAACCGACTCTACCAAACCATCCAAAAGAGCCTCTATCTCCTTTATCTTTCCCCTGTTACGGGATGCAACGAGAAGCTCATTCATCAAGCCATGGCCTCGCGCTGGATTTCAAACAAGCGCCGGATACCGTTGGAAGCGAGTTCACGCATAGTATCCATCTGGGCGCCGGTAAACGGTTCGGCTTCGGCAGTCCCTTGGACCTCGACAAAACGGCCGCTGGATGTCATGACAAAATTCATATCCACTTCGGCTCCCGAATCTTCAAGATAATTCAGGTCAAGCAGCGCCTCTCCATTTATGATACCAACGCTAACGGCGGCCACCCCCTCCTTAAGAGGTATTTCAGAGAGAAGACCCCTGTTCCGGAGGGTTGCCAACGCATCAGCCAAAGCTATATAAGCCCCTGTTATGGAGGCTGTGCGTGTTCCTCCATCGGCCTGGATAACATCGCAGTCTATCGTGATTGAACGTTCACCGAGTCTTGTCAGATCCGTAACCGCCCTCAAAGATCGTCCAATAAGCCGCTGTATCTCGAGTGTACGGCCAGTCTGCTTCCCTTTGGCCGCTTCACGGGGAGAGCGCGTATGTGTTGCGCGGGGGAGCATGGAGTACTCGGCGGTTACCCAACCGGTTCCCTTGCCTCTCAGAAAAGGGGGTACCGATTCCTCAACCGATGCCGTACAGATAACCCTGGTGTCGCCAAATTCGATCAACACGGCCCCCTCTGCATGTTTAATAAAATTACGCGTAATTGTCACGGGGCGCAAATCCTCCCTGCTACGACCATCATTCCTCATACTGATAACTCCTGAACCTCTTGAAATTCAAAACATGGAGCTGTTCATTAACCTGTAAGAGGGAGAGAGTCAAATAAAAAGGGAACCTGGTATCGGTTCCCCTGAGGAGAGACAAATGAACTAACCTGCAGCAAGCTACCGGTTATCACGTCGGCAATTGATTCTCTTATGAAGCCAAGTTATCCAAGATGTGAATTATTGTTTTTGGCCCGATTCGCAAGTATTGTAGAATCGAGCAACTCTCCGCAGCAGGTACATTTCCAGGCATCAAAGGAACGGACAAAATCATAAAACTTTTCAGCGAACATTCTGCCTTTGCAGCGTGGACAATGCATAAGTCCCCCCTTGATACTGAAAATGAATAACAATAGGGGGAGCAATACATCATTCATGCCAATACCAAGTTATCGCCTCATTTAAAAACACACTAATAAATTTATTCTGCATTATCAGTATGTTCGAAATATTTATATATCTTTTGAAACTTCTTTTCACCAATGCCTTCAATAGCCCGCAGCTCCTCCACCCTCATTTTTCCGCCATTTTTTTGGCGGTATTCAACTATTCGCCTTGCCATGACGGGGCCTAATCCTGGGAGACGAGCAATATCAGCTTTACTCGATGAATTTATATCAATCGGTATGCCTAGAACAAATCTTTCAGCTGCTGGAATAACTCCGACCGAAATCATGCCGGTCCCGTCATGCTCCATTTTTATTTGAATATCAGTACCATTTACAACAGGACTCTCGCCTGTTTCAACCGGCCTGAGCTTATAGACAGGATCTCCAATCTCCGCCATATTAATGACGCTTTTAGTCAATGTGTTGGCGCTTGCTTCATAGATACCCGGATTACGGACATCTCCGCTTACCCGCACCATAACCTTGCATGAAGATATGACTGAAAAAGCCGCGGGAGTCGATTTTACGCGACTCAAGCGGCTTTTCAAAATGACCGGCAGAGAGACCATAACTGCAATAATGATTATGATCAAACGCTGCATCGAATTTGTCGTCTCTGCTACTCCTCAGGCTTGTGCAGTTTATAGTCGATACTGTCGATCAGCGCCTGGTAGGAGGCATCAATAATGTTGTCCGAAACCCCGACAGTGCCCCAGCGGCTATGCTTGTCACCCGACTCTATCAGTACACGGGTGGAAGAGGCGGTTCCCTGGCCGGCAGGCAGTACCCTCACCTTATAATCGAGTAGTTTAAGCTCCTTCAGCTTCGGATAAAACTTCTCCAGTGCTTTGCGGATGGCGTTGTCCAGCGCATTGACAGGCCCATTCCCTTCAGCGGCGGTGTGTTCCACCTTCCCCCCGACCTTGACCATGATCGTGGCCTCGGCCATCGGCTTCTGGTCCTCGCCCCGCTTCTCGTCCAGCACACGGAAACCGAGAACGCTAAAGAATTTTTTGTGCGTTCCAAGAGCCTTCTTCATCAACAGCTCAAAAGAAGCCTCAGCCCCCTCGAACTGGTAGCCGCGATTCTCCATCTCCTTGATGTTGTCCAGAATCTCAAGAGTAACCGGGTCTTTGCTATCCAGGTTTATATTAAACTCCTCGGCCTTTGCCAGGATGTTAGAGCGGCCCGACAGGTCGGAAATAAGTACACGGGTACAGTTGCCGACCAGTTCGGGGCGCATATGCTCGTAGGTTTCGGGGTGGCGCTGAATTGCACTGACATGGACCCCTCCTTTATGTGCAAAGGCGGAGTTGCCGACATAGGCCTGATGCTTGTTGGGGGCAATGTTGGCCAACTCGTAGACAAAGCGCGAGATTTCCCGCAGATGACGCATCTGTTCGTCCGAGACGCACTCTCTCTTCATTTTGGCCTTAAGAGCCGGGATGATGGAACAGAGGTTGGCGTTTCCACATCGTTCGCCAAAACCGTTAATGGTGCCCTGCACCTGGACAATCCCCTGTTCGACGGCAATCATTGTATTGGCCACAGCACATTCGCCATCGTTGTGCGTATGGATGCCGAGCGGCGTCTTGATCTGTTTTTTTACAGCCTTGATAATATCGGCCATCTCAAACGGCATGGTGCCGCCGTTGGTATCACAAAGAATAATGCAGTCGGCTTTGGCCTGCTCGGCAGCCTTGAGTGTCTTGATGGCGTACGCCGGATCAGCCTTGTAGCCGTCAAAGAAATGTTCGGCGTCGTAAAACACCTCCGGTGCATGTTTCTTTAGATATTCCAGCGAGTCGAATATCAGCTCCAGGTTCTCTTCCAGCGATATGCGCAGCGCCTCGCGCACGTGGAAATCCCAGGTCTTGCCGAAAATGGTGATAGCATCCGGTTCGGCCTTGACCAGTGTAATTATATTGCTGTCTTTATC
>JAQTRC010000083.1 GCA_028712665.1 Desulfuromonadaceae bacterium | reverse complement strand
GCCAGCCGGACAGGGTGATGAGAGCCGTCCCCTCGATCTGACCGGGACCGGAGAGCGCTTTAAATGAATCTATGAGGATGAGGTTTTTTTCCAGACGCGCCGAAAGCTGGAGATCTTTAAGGTGAATACCGGCGGTGGGGAGATACGCGCCGGCCCTGGTCAGCCGCAGCTTTCCACCTACCTGCGGAACTTCCCAGGTCCCGCCGATTTCAACATCAGCGTCCAGCACCCCGGAGCTTTCCTGTACCACCCCTGGGAACAGGGAGGTAATAATTCCGTTCTCCTGGAGCTGACCGGCGAATGATGCCCGCAGGGGACCCTTCGAATTGACGACAACCGGGAGAAGGGCCGGGATCGGCAGTTGGAAGGTTCCATGGGCTTGCCCCTGTTCGGACATTGTCAGGGAGATGGCGCCGGATAGCGCTTCTTCCCGCCAGTCCCACGAAGCCGTTGCCGATCTGAAGGCAACGTTCAGCTCTCCGTCAGCTCTTTCCTGGTGTAATATTCCACCGGAGAGCAGGGCATTGCCCTCCAGTTCAAAGCGTTTTCCCGGTAGCATGATCCCGTTAGCATTGCCGCTGGTCCGCCCTTCAACTCTGGTGCCGCTTGGTAACCAGGGGTTGAGCCGTGTCAGGTCAACCCCGGTCCATTTAGTCCGGAGCTTGCCGCTCAAAGGATTGAGGGCCAGATCGACTGCAGCTTCGAGACGCTCCGATGCAGCGGATGTGAGGACTAAAGGGGATAGAAAAATTTTTTCGGCGCTGACGCTGAACGTTGCCGGAGCCGCCAGGTTCCACGGTCCACTCTTGTCCCTGCCTGACAGCCGGCTGATTTCTCCCTTCCAGAGCCCGGTATTGTACCCTCCGTTCAGCGTCAGCCTCGCTTCGGCACCTTCTGAACGGATTGTTGCGTTTACGGAGTGCTGCGGCAGCGTCCCGTCCGCCTCAACTGTCGCCGTATTCAGCGTATAACCTTCATAGAGCAGATCCTTCAGAGATGCGGCGACATGCAATGGGTGGCCCGTGCCTTGATCAAGCCGGACATTCATACTGGCGGCTCCTATCCGCGCTCCGGCGTAGGCTAGCTTGCTCCCCGTGCCGGCCAGGGCGCCACTAAGAGCTGCATCGCGCCAGCGTAACCACCCCTCGGCCTGAAGCGTCCCGGCAGATCCCGAAACCAGCCGGGAAAAGTCGTTGATCTGCGCAGTCAGGGTGAGACGCTGGTTCAGTTCTCCCGAGGCGGTCAGGTTGAAACCTTTGCCCTGAAGCAGCAGCCGGGAGAGCGAGAGATTATTGTTTGCAAAGTTCGCCTGTAGTTCACCGGTCAGCGCCTGCCCATGCAGGCGGCTCTCCAGAAGGGCAACGTTGACGCTTCCTGTGACGGGTGATGTTCCTTTTCTGACCAGCATACCGGTTGCATTGAAATTAGCCGCTCCCTTCCATTCGGGTGCAATCCTGGCAGGATTGAGATTCCTGCCATTGATCGACCCCTGGATCGTAAAGCCGTCGCGCCAGTTCATATCCAGATTTCCAGCCAGGGTTCCACCTAAGATCGACCCGGTCAACGGGGCCATTTTCATTCCTTCAGTTGTACCTTGATAAGCAGCCGAAACGGTCGCCGCCTGCCACCCTTGAGCCTGGTTGGCCAGAGTGAACTCTCCATGATAGCTGTTCAGAATTCCCGTAAACTTCAGAGTGCCGGATATGTCGGTCGGAACGCTCAGTTCGGGGGCGAGGTCTAAGCCGGCCACCTTGATTTGCATTGTCAGTACCGGATCCGCTGTTGTGAACAGAAGTGATCCATCCGCAGTTAGCTGACCTTTTCGGCCCGGTCTGTTCAGAGTAACCCGGCGCAGATTGAAGGCATTCTGCGCCATTCCCAGATCGCCTTTAAGTTCCAGCAGCTTCCGCGCGCCGGCGCTGCCTGAAATGTTGACAGTTCCGGCAAGCGGCTCAGGAGCGGAGTCGTGACTTTGCCCAACCTGCAGTGAGAACCGGTCCATCTCCGCAACGGGTTGCGCCAGATCAACCACGAGGTTTGCCGTGAGGGACGGTTTGTTGAATCCTGCTGCGAGGGAGCCGTTAATACTGCCAAAAGTGGATTCTGCCTTCAGATCGGTTATGGAGAGGGTGCTCCCCTGCCAGGCGACGGAGCCGGAGAGGTGCGTTACCAGCACGGGCTGTTCCTGCAGGCGGCGATAACTTACGTTTGTCACCTGCAAACGCGCGATCCTTCCATCGAACAGATTGCCGGTTTCCGGCACTTTCGGCCACACCAGTATTGGAGGTTTGTTGTCGCGGGGGGTATCGTCCTGAATCCGCAGATCCTTGATGAGCAGTTCCTGAAGAGCGACAGTACCGGCCAAGAGAAGGATCGGCTTCAAGCGCAACTCAAGGGTGCCGATCTCAACTTTTTGCTGTGTCAGACCTACCCGCACCTCTGTGAGGAGCAGATGATCAACCATTCTCCCCTCGATCTTTTGAGCGGAGATGCTGATCCCGCTTAGCGGGATAACCGACTCCAGCAGCCAGCGGGCGCCTTGTGTCGTGGCTGCGACCCAGATAACGGCTGTTATTGCCACTCCCGCGAGGGTAATCGCCAGCGCCGCCGCAATACTCTGTCCGGTCACCCCTCTCACAGTTCAAACCCCACGGTGAAGTGGAAATGGATTGACGGCTTTTCCGCCCCAATCGGCCTTGCCACGGAAAAGTTCAAGGCCCCTACCGAGCTGTAGTAGTGCAGGCCGACCCCTGCCCCCTGGAACATTTTGACATTGGAGAATGAATTAAAGCTGTTGCCTGCATCGTAAAAGAGGGAAACGCCCCACTCCTTGAAGAGCGCCCGCTCCAGTTCAACAGTGGCGGTCAAGAGCTGTTTCCCCCCCACGACCCGGCCTGCGGCATCGCGGGGACCCAGGGATTGGTAGGAATAGCCGCGCACGCTCTGGTCACCGCCGGTAAAGAAGCGGAGTGAAGGTGGAATATCGGTTAATGGATCGCTCAGCAGGGTTGCCCCTCCCTTTGCGCGCGTATGCAGCGAAAGGCGCCAGGGGAGCGGCAGGAGATAACTCCCCTCGGCCAGAATCTGGAGTAGTTTCGTGTCCGAGCCGAGTAGCTGATGTGTGCCGTGCAGATCAAGGGCATAGCGAAAACCCCGGCGGGGACGTATCGGGTTGTCGTAGCGATTATCGGAATAACGCAACCCCGGCAGCAGAAGTCGTGAAGTTGAATTCTGGAGACCCACGGTATAATCTTCATATTGGGCCTTTACGTAGGCCGTCCCCAGTTTGCCTGTTCCGAAACTCCGGTTGCGAGCAAGTTCCAGAGCCAGAATCCTGCTGGAATAGGTTGTGATATCCTCCTGCTGCAGGTTCAGCTGCAGCGTCGTGAAACTTCTGACATCTCTTGGGCTGGGGAGGATATAACCGATCACCAGGCCCTGGAGCCGCTCGGCAACAAACAGCTGCGAATAGAGTTCATGCCCCAGGTGAAACATGTTCAAATCGCGGTACCGGACGGTGAAGCGGGCGCCTGTGTCAGTGCCGTAGCCTATGCCAGGGCGGAGGCTGAAGCGCGCCCCTTCTTTCAGCTGTACGGTTACCGGCACCCGCAATGCTTCTGCATCCTGTATTTCCGGTGTGATGATGACCTCCGAAAACCTCTCGGAATTGGAGAAGTTACGCTGTGTTTCGCCGAGACGGGGATAGGAAAAGATATCGCCGGATGAGTAGGTCAGATGACGGCGCAGGAAACTGTCCGGATAGTCTGCTGCTCCCTGGATGCTGGTTGCGCCAAAAAAATACTTCTCACCCGTATCCATTACCAGTTCGATGGTTGCGGTTGTGGCTGTTTTTTCGATGCGGATTTCGTGCCGGGAAAATTCCGCATCCAGGTAACCGAGTTCCTGTGCGCGCAATTTGAAAACCGACTTCGCCTCTTCGTACCTCTGTTGCAGCAGTACGTCTCCCTTTTTAAGAGGGAACGTTGCAATCTGCCTGCGGAGCCGTTTTTCTTCGTTGCCCGGCCCGGCCAGAGTCACCTCTACGCCGGTCAGCCGCACCGGTTCTCCCGGTACTACCTTGACCAGCAGGCGATAGTTTTCTCCGACCGGCTCGACCGATACAGAAACTAAACTGTTGTAAAAGCCGAACGGCTCCAGAGCGCTCCTGGTTTTAGCATCAGCCTGCTTTGCGAAACGGTCGAGCCAGAGCCGGTCAACTTTTCCTTCGCGGACCAATCCAACAGGGAGAACTAGCGCCTCCTTCACATTTTTCAGCGCATCCCCCTCGATGCCGGTAATGACGATTCCGACCGGATCAGCGGCGTACAGAGGGGCAGCGAGAAAGAAGCAGAGGAGCAGGCATGCCAGAGAGGCATAGATTCTCAGGAATTGTGGTTTGGAATAGCTATGTTTGCTGCGCGGCATGGAATTGGACATTCATAGTTGTCACAAAGAGAAGATGAGAATATTTAAGGTCATCTGGTTATAACAGTTTCAGGGCTGCTTCAGGCTGGCCATGTCGATTACGAAGCGATAATGCACATCGCTTTTCAGTACGCGTTCGTAGGCCTCATTGATCTTCTGAATCGGAATCACCTCCACGTCGGAAGCAACCCTGTGTTCTGCGCAGAAATCAAGCATTTCCTGGGTTTCGCGGATACCTCCAATAAGAGACCCCGCCAGTTTCAGACGCTGCATGACCAGAGAACCGGCTGAAAGTAAAACCGGATCGGGGATGCCTACAAGCACCATTGTCCCGTCGCGACGGAGCAAATTCAGATAGGCGTTGTAATCGTGTTTTGCCGAAATCGTGTCGAGAATAAAGTCGAAACGTTTGGCGTTTACCTCGAATGCATCCTTTTCGCTTGTCGCGATGAAGTCGGCAGCGCCCAGGGCCAGAGCATCGGCACGTTTCCCCGGCGAATGACTGATAACCGTAACCTTTGCACCCATGGCCTTCGCGATTTTCACTCCCATGTGACCAAGGCCGCCCAATCCGACTACGGCTATGTTGTCACCAACTTTGATGCCGAAATGGCGGAGCGGCGAATATGTCGTGATTCCGGCGCACATCAGCGGCGCAACTCTTTCGAGCGGCAACTCCGGAGGTATACGCAGAACATAATCTTCGTTCACGGTGATACGGGTAGAGTAACCGCCGTAGGTCGGGGTTTTCCCGTCACGCTCTAAGCCGTTGAACGTTGTGTTCATGCCTGCTTCGCAGTACTGCTCTTCACCTGCTGCGCACGCATCGCATTCATGGCATGAATCTATGAAGTAACCGATACCGACAGTGTCGCCGATCTTCCATTTGATCACATCGTCACCTGTCTTAACTACAGTGCCGACAATCTCATGACCGGGTACCATCGGAAAAATGGAACCGCCCCATTCGTTGCGGGCCTGGTGTATATCGGAATGACATACACCACAGTAGAGGATATTGATCAGGACGTCATTCGGGCCGGGATCGCGCCGTTCGATTGTGTAGGGCGCCAGTTTTGATCGTGAGGAAACAGCGGCATACGCGGCAGTTGATATCATGGGGCCAACCTCCAGGGTTGTAATGTAATGATGCCCTCGCAAAAAGTCTTTTCCCCCTCCCTTGACGGACCCAAAGGGCCTAAAGGAGGGGGGTCAGGGGGTGGGTGAAGCTGCACTTGTTGATATAATGGCAACTTCCCCCCCACCCTAACCCTCCCCCGCCAGGGGGGAGGGGACGTTTTTGAGAATTTGCGAATGCATCATGTAATGGATCTGTTATAAACGGCTGAAAAAACTTCACCCTGTTCTCTGTATCCTGGCCGGAATGTGCCGTGATATCCGGTCAGGGAGCAGCGCCGTCGGACGAATGCCGTCCATGACCGCAGTACGGTAGAGCGATTCGAGCTCATTGCGCGTGTTGGTAATTATTTTCCCCGACATTCCGGGTAGATAGCTGCCAGCGTAAAGCAAGTTGGCCTTGGTGAATTTCTCGTACGCTGCGGGACGGTTGGAGACGGATAACAGCCTGAGCCCATCCAGAGCGGTGTTGTAATACTCGAAAGCATCCACAGTTATGCCCTGGTGGCTGATTCTGATACCTTCCGGCCCTGTAATAAGAGGGTTGAAGCCCAACTCCTTTGTAAGGAAGCTGATGAGAGGCCGGACAATGGTCTCCTCCAGCTGACGCCTGCTGGTTCGAGTCACCGGTACACCCAACATTGAACGGCAGAGCCGGTCCCAGCTGAAGTAGAGATCCAGCGGCGAAAGCAACGAACAGAAAAGCACTTTTAAAGTTTCGTCCGGCCACTCTGTTGCAACAGGTTTTCCGTCGACAAGAATTCTGAAGCGTCCGAGGGTTTGAATTTCCAACGTGGTGTCATGTGTGTTCATTAGACTCCCCGTGAACATATATATCATTTCAAATGATGCTAAAAAGTACGGCAGCAATGTATGCTGCGGCACGAAGCTTATCCGCAACTTGTGTGCCAGAGAATAATGCGCGTGCAACTATCTGATTATTCAGGATAAAACTGAAAGTGGCTTTGCGGGGTAATGGGAAATCCGTTAATGGAATCCGTCATGTATAACATAACTGCCAAATATGAAGGATGAAGGGAGAGGTTGAGGTTGAGGTTGAGGTTGAGGTTGAGGCTGAGGCTGAGGCTGAGGCTTATTACTCAACCTTAACCTCAACACTCAACCTGTTTTTCCCTTACTGCCTGAAGATCTCGTATTTCCGCATCCGGGCGCGAAGTGTGCTGGCGTTGAGGCCGAGGAGCACCGCCGCTCCGTTTTTCCCCTCGATGCGCCAGCCGGTTTTCTGGAGCACCTGGAGGATGTGGTCATGTTCGAGCTCGACGAGGGCTTTGACCTCCCCCGTTGCCGTTTCCTCGTTTTTACGGAGGGTGTCGAACCGGTCAAATATTTTGAGTGTCCCCCCCTGGGAAATGATTACAGCCCGCTCTATGACGCTTTCCAGCTCCCGCACGTTGCCGGGCCAGTGGTATTCCTGAAGTGCGTTCAGGGTCTCTTTTGTGACGGTTTCTATCTTCTTGCCGATTTTCTTGTTGAATTTCGCGACAAAATGATTGACGAGCAGCGGGATGTCCTCCTTGCGCTGCCTTAGGGGGGGCATAGTAATCGGGAAAACATTGAGCCGGTAATACAGGTCTTCCCGGAATTTGCCGCTCTTGACCTCTTCAGCCAGATTCCGGTTGGTGGCCGCTATGATCCTTACATCGGTCTTGATAGTGCGAGGGCTCCCAAGCCGTTCGAACTCGCCATCCTGGATGACCCGGAGCAGCTTGCTCTGCAGTTCGAGCGGCATCTCGCCGATTTCGTCGAGGAATATCGTGCCGCCGTCGGCCAGTTCGAAGCGTCCGATCTGCCGGGCATCGGATCCGGTGAAGGCGCCTCTTTCCCGTCCGAAGAGCTCGCTTTCCACCAGTGTCGCCGGCAGCGTCGTGCAGTTGACCGTTATCAACGGCCTCCCCTTGCGGGTACTGCTGCTGTGGATGGCGCGCGCCACCACCCCCTTGCCGGTGCCGGTTTCGCCAAGGAGAAGAACGGTCGCATTCATCGGCGCCACCTGCCCGATCTGGGAAAAGACCCGCGAGAGGATGGCGCTTTGACCGATAATATCTCCGAAGTTGTACTGCTGGGCGACTTCCTGCTGCAGATAGACATTTTCAGCCTGAAGCCGTTCTTTCAACTCTTTAATTTCCGAATATGTCTCCTGAAGTGACCCTTCAGCCTTTTTGCGTTCCAGAATTTCCTGCGTGAGCTGTACATTCGCTCTGGTCAGATCTTTTGTCCGCTCCTGCACCGTCTGCTCCAGAGCCTTGTTGTAATTTCCCAGTTTCTTGTACAGCAGCCGCACTTCGAGCATGTTGTGGATACGCGTCTTGACTTCGACCAGATCGAACGGCTTGGCTATGAAATCTTTTGCGCCGGCCTGCAGGGCGAGAATCTTGTGGCCCGGTTGGGCGGTGATCACGAGGACCGGAAGATAATCGTTCGCATTAATCTCCTTGAGCGCTTCCATAACCTTGAATCCATCCATTCCGGGCATCTTCAGGTCGAGCAGAATCAGGTCGTAACCGTTTTTGCGATGCAGCGCAGAGACCTCCTTGGGATTCATCGTTGAGGCGATGGTGGTGTAACCGGCTTCGCGCAACATCTGCTCAAGCAGGAGGACATTGCATTCCTGATCGTCGACGATCAGGATGGCTGCATTAAGAATCTCGGACTCGGTAATCATCATATCTGTTCCTTTGTTTGGTAAATATTCCGGTGTTTAGGCTGAAGGCTGAAGAGTGTTAGGAAAACCGTTTTTACTTCAGCCTTCAGCCTTCAGTCTATCAACCTGAACTTTTGCATATTCCAGTGTCATGTCCACCGTTTCCATAAATTCGTTGACCTTGATCGGTTTGGTAAGATAACGGAAGAATCCGGCCTCCAGACCTTTCTCGATATCGCGGGGAATGGCATTGGCGCTGAGCGCAACAACCGGGATATGCGCTGTCAACGGCTCTTCCGCCAGGATTTTCAGCGCATCTATTCCGCTGATGCCGGGTAGATTAATATCCATCAGGATGACATCCGGCTGGGAAGCGCAAGCAATCTCGATACCGCGGATGGCGTCCCGCGCGCTCAGCAACCGGATATCGGGGCGGCGCGCAATAAGATCCTCTACCAGCATCAGATTAGCAGGGTTGTCCTCGACGTAGAGAATGGTGCTCAAATGTGCTGCGCCTTGAGATTCCGGCTCTGCGACCGCCGCGAATTCGTTTGCGCATGCGGCGGTTTGAGGCTCAGCCGCACGCTCCAATTCAAACCAGAACACGCTCCCTTCTCCGACACTGCTTTCCACACCGATGACGCCCCCCATCAATTCTATCAATCGCTTGCATACCACCAGGCCGATGCCGGTCCCTTCTTCGACGTCCGCCTTCTGTCCAAGACGATTGAAAGGCTGGAAAAGCAGCTCAAGCTGTTCCGGAGTAAGTCCCTCGCCGGTGTCCCGCACGCTGATGCGAACGGAATCCGAATTGATCAGGGAACAGGTCACGGTAACAGATCCGTCCTCCCTGTTATATTTGATCGCGTTGGAAAGAAGATTGAGAAGCAGCTGCTTCACCCTTGTCCGGTCGGCTTTGACAAAGTATGGAATTACGAGACGGGCAAAGTTCATGTTAATGCCGCGCTGTTGCGCCTGCGGTTCCACCATGACATTGCATTCGTGCATGACTTCGGCCAGCGATACCGGTTCCAGCGACAGCGACAGTTTCCCGGACTCGATCAGCGCCAGATCGAGAATTTCGTTGATCAGCTCCAGCAGATACCAACCCCCCTTGAGAATCTGATCGATGCTCCGCTTCTGGGCGGGGGTCGGTTCCGGAGTGCCGGATTCAAGGAGCTGGGCAAAACCAAGGATCGCGCCGAGCGGCGTGCGGAGCTCATGGCTCATGCTGGAGAGGAAATCCGATTTGGCGAGGTTGGCTTTTTCAGCCACGAGCGTGGCTTTCTCAAGCTCTACGTTCTTATCCTGCAGTATCTGATCGAGCCGTGCCCGCTCGGCATCGGCCTGCTTGCGCGCGGTGTTGTCCGTGCCGATCAGCAGATAGCCGATGATCATGTTCTGCTCGTCGCGCAGTGCCGTGACGGAGACGACCGCCGGAAACCGGCTTCCATCCTTCCGGATATAGGTCAGCTCGTAAATATCCTCGATCGTGCGCCGGGCCTTGAATACCAAAGCATCAAATCCGGGCGTTATCTGGGTTTCGAGCTCGGCGCTGAGCGCCTTGGCGCGCGCAATCAACTCTTCCGGATCGGAAATATCGGCCGGCGTGATCTTGTTCATCACCTCGGCGGCTGAATACCCCAGCATCCGTTCCGCGCCGACGTTGAAGATCTGGATTACCCCATTCGCGTCGGTGGCGATGCTGGAGAAGTTGGCGCTGTTGAAAATCGCTCTCTGCAGTGCCCCGGCTTTCAGCAGATCCTCCTCTGCCTTCTTGCGGTCGGTAATATCTTCCATGGCCAGCAGGATAATGTGCGATCCGATCTTTTCACGGAAAATCTGCCGGGCGTTGAGCAGAATGATCTTGCGGCCGATGCCGGGAAAATTATGATCGACTTCGTAGCCGTTCAGCACTGTATTATTAGGGAGGATATCTTCAAAGAGCACCCGGAGCTTGGGAATGTCCCACTGGCGGTTGCCGATTTCGTAGATGTAATTGCCGATGGTTTCTTTGGGCTCTACCATAAAAGTTTCGTAGAAGCTGTAGTTGGCGGTGACAATCTTCAGGTCGAAATCCAGCACCACAAGCGGCTTACGCACGGTTTCGACGATGTTCTCGGCATATTCCCTGGCATCCTGGATTTCCGTTCGCGATAATTCAAGTTCCTCCTGAACCCGTTTCAGCTCTTCGTTTTGCATCTCCAGCTCGACCTGCTGATTCTCAAGCTCCTCCTGGGCACGCCGTAGCTCGCTGTTCTGAACCTCCATCTCGATCTGGTACACTCCAAGTTCATGGACGAGCCTCTGCGTCGCTTCCTCGCTCCGGGGCGTAGAAGATTCCGCCGGGTCCGAATTTAATCTCTCTTCCGCCAGGTGGCGTAGTTCGGTTGCAGAATTTATCAGGCTTGTCACTTTTTCGATTGTCATTTATTCTCCAATTAATTCAGGTTGAAGGCTGAAGGCTTTTAGGAACACCACAACCCTAATTCAACCCTCAGCCCTCAGCCTGCTTCCTAAGTCTTGCATTTTCCTCTTGCAGTTCCGCCTCTGACCGTTTGAACGTGGTGATGTTGGCAAACGTGATCACGACACCGCCGATGATGTCGTCAATTGTGCGGTAGGGCATGATCCGCACCGAAAACCAGCGCCCGTCGGTGGCTGCGATCTGTTTTTCCGAAAAGGCCAGAGTCCGCAAAACATCCCGCGCCGTTCCGGTCAAGTCAGGATAAACCAGGTCGGTCACGATTTCGTCAAGCGGGCGCCCCACATCACCCTGTCTCAGCTTGAACAGTTTGTCGGCCCCGGGAGTGAATCGCCGGATATGGAGTTCGTTGTCCAGAAACACTGTGACTATTTCCGTGCTGTTGAGCAGGTTTCTCATATCGTTGTTAGTCCGTGCCAGATCGTCCATCTTGGACATCTGCTCGGCGTTCACCGTCTGCAGCTCTTCGTTTAAAGACTGCATCTCTTCCCGTGAGGTGGTCAGTTCTTCGTTGGTGGACTGCAACTCCTCGTTGGTGGACTGCAGCTCCTCGTTCGAAGATTTGAGCTCTTCCTGCGAGGATTGCATCTCTTCGCGGGTTGTCTGCAGATCTTCTCGACATTGCTTTAGCTCCTCCTCGAGTCCGAGAAGTTTGGGGCTGTGAACCGGAGGGGGAGTGGAGCGCCCCGTCGCTCTCTTTTCCGGTGGCGTTGCCACGTCGGTAAAGACGATCATCACCATTCCCCTCAGCGCTTCCGGCTCGTCGATCGGTTCGACCGTGATATCAACCGTCTGTACGCCGCTGTTGGTTGTGACCTTGAGACCTTTTACGGCGACCGTTTCTTTGCGGCGGATCGCCTTCTGGAAGGCGCTCCCAAGATCAAAACGGAGCCCATCGCGGGCCATGGAGAAAATACTCCAGTTGGCCTTGCCTGCCGCCGGCTCAAGATACTTGCCGGTTCGCCCGTTGATATAGAGGATATCGCCCTTGTCGTTGACCAGCACGGCCGGCGGGGAGAAGTGCTGCAGCAGCAGTTGATCCGCGAGCGACTGGAGATTGACGGCAGGTTTCATCATCAGCAACTCCTTGGTTCCTCCTGAGATGGGGGGAATAAACGAGGGTGGAAAGGCTATCGGTTCGAGAGGAGTATGAGTTTCGTGCCGCCTGAAGAGTCTCGACTTGACGTTTAACGGTGTGTAGAGAGAGGTGAAGGAACCGATAGCCTCAGCGCTCCCCAGAAACAGGACTCCACCCGGGTTCAGGCTGTAGTGAAACAGCGGCATCAGTTTTCTTTGAAGCTCAGGCGTCAGATAGATCATCAGATTGCGGCAGATGAGGATATCCAGCTTGGTAAAGGGGGGGTCCATGATGATGTTCTGCGTGGCGAAGGTCACCATCTCCCGGATCTCTTTGCCGACCTTGTAGCGGTCGTCTTCCTTGACAAAGAACCGCCGCAACCGCTCGGGCGAAACGTCGGAGGCTATGTTGGCCGGATAGATGCCCAGGCGGGCCCTGTCGATCGCGTCACTGTCCAGGTCGGTGGCAAATATCTGCAGTGTGAAACCCTCTTTGGGGCGCTGCTTTTCCAACTGTTCCTTGAAGGCGATGGCGAGCGAATAGGCCTCCTCCCCTGTCGAGCAACCTGCCGACCAGGCCCGTAGAATCCCGCCGGAAGGGCGTTTCGAAAGTAACTCCGAGATTACCTCTTTTTGGAGATGCTCCCACGCTTCCGGGTCGCGGAAAAAGCTGGTCACCCCGATCAGAAGTTCCTTGAAGAGCAGTTCCACCTCCTGAGGGTTCTCCTGCAGATAGCGGACATAGGAGGTGATCTTGTCGATCTGGTGAATGCTCATGCGCCGTTCGATCCGGCGGTACACGGTATTCTTCTTGTACAGCGAGAAATCCTGGCCGGTCTTGGCCCGGAGCAGAATCAGGATTTTCTCCAGAGCGCTCTGGTCCTTCTGCTCATATGCGAGCTCGGTCTTGCTTATGGCGTGTGAGTGACGGAGATAACCGATGATCTTTTCGGGAAGATGCTCTGCCGGGGCTATCAGGTCGGCCAGCCCGGCCTCGATGGCGCTTCTCGGCATGCTGTCGAATTTGGCCGAGGCCGGCTCCTGAACCAGCGCAACCCCCGCCTTTTCCTTGATGGCCCTGAGGCCTATCGTGCCGTCCGAGCCCATGCCGGAGAGGATGACTCCGATGCTCCGGTCCAGCCGGTCCTCCGCCAGGGAGCGGAGAAAAAAATCGATCGGGAGACGGAGGCCGCGTGGCGCCACCGGTTCGAACAGGTGCAGCAGACCGTGCAGAATTGACATATCCTTGTTGGGGGGGATTACATAGACGCAGTTCTGTTTGACGCGCATCCGGTCCTTGACCTGGAAAACCTCCATCAGGGTGACCCGCTGGAGCAGTTCCGGCATGATCCCCTTGTGGGTCGGGTCCAGGTGCTGGACGATGACAAAGGCCATGCCGCTATCTACAGGCGTATGGCGCAGGAACTGCTCCAACGCCTCCAGCCCGCCGGCGGAAGCGCCGATGCCTACAATCGGAAAGAGGAGGTTCTCTTGCCGTGAAGGGGTCTTAATTGGGGAAGCCCGGTCCCGTTTATCACCGGTGTCCGGAGATTTTTGCTGTTTTTTCATAATGATAGGGTATCAGCATTCCATTTAATATCCTAAGGATTTTTCGCATCTATCCGGTCGCCCTAATAATTTTACCGGTGGACGACCATGTTTTGCGCAACAGTATACTCCCCCTTAAATGCATCCCTCAATATGTAGAAGTTCCGCCAAATGCTGAGGTTTGTCAATTCATTTCATACTGATCCGCCGCTCCCTCAAGTCAGCCTAATGTCTTGTTATTCATATATTTAATCAGTTTTTGCACAAATCTTTGCTTATTGGCTGACTACTTGCTCTAACAGTTTTGTGATTCTGGTCATCTCACCCAGGTGGCGGGCATCCGTCATTTACGGGAAGTGGGATATATCGAAAAAACGAAGGGGGCTATGAGGAGTAATTTTATCGAGGCGAAAAAGTAAAGTGTAAACGCGCAGAAGGCTGTTAACGAACAATTGTGATTCCAACAGATTTGAAAGGAGGTTTTATGAAAAGATTTAAGGTTCAAAAAGCGTATTTGGCATTTATGTTCATCCTGAGCGTTTTTGTTATCCTGTCAGGATGCAATGGAGGCGCGGCCGGAGGTGGAAGT
>JAQTRC010000006.1 GCA_028712665.1 Desulfuromonadaceae bacterium | reverse complement strand
GGTACAGGTGGTCAGACCTACACCACACTTCCGGTCAGGACCATCGTAGCCGGTTCGGCAAGAGTGAACGGCGCAACAACAGCTACAGCTCTTACCAGAGGCTCCTACCAGTACACAACTGGCGGCACCAGCAACGACCTGAACTGGGAGCAGCAGACCCAGCAGACCGTTTCCGGCGAGTTTGACTACCAAGCCAAGTCCATGGGCTGTTACACTCTCGTACCTCCAGGAACGAAGAAATCATTGGTATCAACCGGTGGTTCTTCAGCTGTTACTGGGACTAATCCGTTCACCTATGCAGCCACCGAAGGGCAGCTGGGTCCTGACGGACGCGAAATGTTCGACCAATGGGGCGGCTGCGATGACCACACCGGCGCACAGGGCGCAGGCACAGGCATTGTCAGAAAAACTCTCCGCAAGGTTAGTTACTAAGCTTTAACTCTATCACCGGAGAGAGGGGAACCTCTCTCCGGATGAAAAATGCAATTATTGCCGGCGCCTTCAAGCGCCGGTTTTTTTTGTGAAAGAACAGCCTTATTTGCAGTGTGTTGGTATATTGACGTTGACGGACGCAAGTTGCATCTGTTAGTTTAAGGCAGGTTGAAGGTCGAAGGCTGGAGGTTTTAAAGCATTTTCTCTTCAGCCATCAGCCTAAATACCTTCAGCCTAAAATATACGATTAATTGGAGTATTAAATGAGCTACAGTAGAAACATTATCCCTGTTATTTTCATAATTCTTCTGGCCGCGCTCTCCGGATGCAATTCCAAACAGGATAAAGCCTCCAAGGCTCCGGAAATCAAGCCGGGAGAGACGCAATCCCAGATGACGTCGGGACGCCGCCCCCCGCTAAAGCCTTCCGCCGTAGTGGCGACGCCACAGGACGAGACCGATGCGGCCGCGCTGAAAACCCGCGTACTATCTCAAATCAAAAATGGCGAATTTACGGCTATCTATAAAGAGGCGTCCGAGGGGTTCAGGAAAGTCGGCCCAGGAGAGCAGTTTGTCGCTTTCTGGAACAAACAGCTTGAGGAGACCGGCGCGTTCAAGGACGCAAAAGAGACCGGCCACACGGTACGTCCTTCGGACGGATTTATTGTGTACGCCTGTACAGTCCAGTACGAGAAGATGAAGAAAGAGTTGCGGCTAACCTTTGGCCGCTCAAAAAAGGGGACGATGGAACTGACCGGGATCAACCAGAAGGGAATCAAATAGAGGCAGGCTGAAGGCCGAATATTGAAGGCTTTATGGAATTTTCCTTCAGCCTTCAGCCTAAACCCCTTCAGCCTGTTTTTTATGCTTTTGCCTGCGTGTCAATTGTGCTATTATTCCGAGTTCAAAAAACCCGGAAAAGGAACAAAATTACCCATGAATATTGATTCAAAGCTCTTCAGATTCTTTCTCAGATCACCTTGGTCACTTCTCATTTTTTTTATTATCCCGCTTATTGTCATACTGAGTGTTATCTTCCACATCAAGCTGCCGCTCGCAGGTTCGAAATACCCTCTTCTTCTAAATAACGTCTGCTTCACGCTGTTTCTGTTCTCCCGCTTTCTATACACTCTGCTCGGCATCAAAAAGAGCATCCGCTACGGATCAGGTGATGGCATGCCGCGCCGGTCGGTTGAACTTGCATGTCCAACCGATGCGGCAAGGAAAACTCTGGCTGATGCCGGTTTTTTGTTCGACACCTCCGGGAATTACGGGGAGAAGCGCGAAACAGGGTATCTGGGCACCGTACTTTTATATGCCGGGCTCTTTTTTGTGCTGTTCACCGGCTCATTGGACAACCTGTTCCAGTTTTCCGGCACTATTCGTGACGGCATCGGTGTGCCGACAGACCTGAAGATGCTGGATGCATACAAAAAGGTTTCAGTCGGCCCTGTTACTACCGATTTGTCAACGCTGCCAAAAATGAGAATTATCGGTCAGTTCTTTCCGGATGACACGTACCCCAGAGGGGCGACAGAGGTTGTGTTTCAATTTAATGACGGCAAAGAGCGGACGGTAATTCTGAAATCGCCTGAACCGTTCAAGGCTGGCGCCTATGACATCTATATGTCTAAAATGGTCTACGAGCCAAAGCTTGCGATAACGATTGACGGCAGCAAACTGGTTTTCAACGGCCGGGTTCTACTTGATCAACTGCCGGAAAACGAGAACGGGTTTAGTTTTTACGGTACGTTTGCCGAAGGCGTTATCGACGGTAAGGTGTATTACCAGCCAGAGAAGAGCCGTCTCAGAGTTGTAGTCCATCAGGGGCGGCAACAACTTCTCGATACGGAGCTGCTATTCCAGAAAGACAGGTTGAGCAGGTCGGCCAATTTTGCCGTCGCTTGCGAAACGATGGGAGTCTGGTCGGAAATTTATGTTGTGCATAGAAGGCATATGTCTTTGATCTATCTGGGAGGGGTACTCGCCGTAATCGGACTGCTGATGCGGGTCATGATTCGACCGCAAAGAGTTTGGCTGGAAGAGACGGGTGAAGGATGTCGGGTGAGAGCGGTAGGGAATGATGCTGAAAAAAGACTGAAGGCTGAAGGCTGAAGGCAAATCGTGCGCGACCATACAAAACTTAAGGCGTTTGAATTGGCAGATGAAGTTGCGCTATTGACCTATCAGGTTACCTCCGTATTTCCCAAAGAAGAAATGTACGGCCTTACTTCTCAAATGCGGAGGTTCGATACCTTCTAATATAGTAGAGGGTTGTGCGCGTGGCAGCCAAGCGAATTATCTCAGATTTCTTACAATCGCGTTCGCTTCATTGAGAGAGTTGCATTATCAAGTGAGTTTGTCCAAACGTTTAGGATTTCTGAATAATCAGGATTCGTCCTTGATAGAACTGAAAATCGTCGATGCTGAAAAAGTTATGAATAGTTTGATAAGAGCATTGCGAGAAAAATAATTTCAGGTTGAAGGTGAGACTTAAAAAGATCTACCTTCAGTCTTCAGCCTAATACCCCTCAGCCTAAGGAGAAGATATGGCGTTTTGGGAAATGATATTTTACTTGGTTTCAATGATTGTTTACGCCCTGGCGGGGGGGGGATTCATTTACTCTTTCGTCTTCAAGAATCCACGGGTGGTATCCAAGATAACCATGCTGGTCTGCTTTGGATTCATCGCCCAGACAATTGCGATTAGCGCAAGATTTAATGCGACAGGGCACCTTCCCTGGTCGGGGCATTATGAATACGCACTGATGGGGGGGTGGTTCATCATCGCCGGGACTCTCTTCATCGGATGGCAGAACAAACAGCTTCAAGGTCTGGCGGTCGCTACCGTACCGCTGGTGCTTATCATGCTTGGCTACGGTTATATGCAGAACCCCTCTTTGACTCCAATGGCCGCAAGTCTCAAAACCATCTGGCTGTACATCCATGTATATTTTGCATGGCTCTCCTTTGGCGCCTACTCCCTGGCCATGGCAGCCGGTGTAGTTTTCCTGCTGAAACAGAAGAGTGAAGCAAGAGAGACGCCTAATCCGGCCTATGACCGTTTCCCCTCTCTTGGGCGTCTTGATGAGCTGATTTTTCGCTATGTTGTTTTTGGTTTCATTACCGATACCATCATGATCTCAGCCGGCGCCATCTGGGCAAAAGACCTCTGGGGGAGCTACTGGGCCTGGGATCCGGTCGAAACCTGGTCTCTCATTTCATGGCTTATTTACGGTATTACCATCCATCTGCGGGTGACCTTCGGCTGGCGTGAAAAACGCCTTGCGTGGCTTGCAGTTGCTGCTCTGGGCAGCGTTATTATATGCTTTTTCGGTGTGAATCTGGTGGTTAATACAAGTCTGCACGTATTTCAGGTAAGATAAAAAGGATTTAGGCTGAAGGCTGAAGACTGATAGGTAAAGGCTGAAGACGGAAGATTTTGATTCTACCTTCAGCCCTCAGCCCTCAGCCTGAGGTTTCAACCTCAAAAGCCAATGTTCAATAAATTAATAAAATACTTGAGTTCCCTCCGCTTTACCATTCTGCTCATCTGCATGCTCGGCCTGATGTTTATAGTCGGACTGTGGGTTCCGCAGCAACGCTTGCTGAGAACAATATACCTTGAATGGCAGAGGAGTTCGCCTGGATTGGTCTCCTTCCTTGACACATTCGGGTTGACTAATGTCTATGCTTCTCCGATTACCATTACATTATGGCTGCTGTTTTTCCTCAACCTGTCGTTAGTGTTGTGGCAGCGTTGGCCGCTTGTTAAAAACCGGATTAAAATATCAGATGCCAATATAACAGATCCTGTCACTTCAGGGGGCTTTCCGTTCCGTAATTCATATCCTCTCCCCCCCGGCCTGGATGGAGACAAGATTATTCAACTGCTGAGGAAGAGCCGTTACACGGTTATAGGTGACAGCGCCGGTTTTTATGGGGTAAAAAACAGACTCGCCCCTATTGCGTTCATGCTGTTTCATCTCAGTTTCTTTTTGGTCCTTCTAGGTGGATTGATAAGTGTCTATACCGAATTCATAGGTTATGTGGATCTTGCACAGGGTGAATACTTTCAGGGGGAGCTTGCTCGTTACAATTCAAGACCAAGCGCGAAATTACCTGAGTTCGGTTCTATTCCCAATGTGTCATTTACGATCCGGAGTATTGAGCCGCGGGTCGTGCGTAATACGGTGACCGGCATCAGTATCAAACTTGCAGATGCCGGCGGAAAGGTTCACGAAGTCGGCATCAATACCCCCTATAACACAGACAACTCATCATTTGTCTTCAAGCACCTAGGTGTGGCGCCGCTTTTTGTTCTCATGGATCAGTCGGGTAAGGAGATACATGGCGCATATTTCAAACTTGATGTTGTAAAAGGACGTCAGGACACCTTCAGAATTGGCGACTTCATCTTTACAGCCGATTTTTTTACTGATTACGAGTTGAAAGATGGCGCACATACGTCGAAATCGATGGAATTTGCCAATCCTGTATTTGTTATTTCTGTCGAACGGGACGGCCGTAAGTTCGCCGAGGCAGCAGTCCCGAAAAACGGCGCAATGACATTTGCCGGCTACCGGCTGGAAATGCGGGATATGCCGTTCTGGGTCCGCTTTTACGTCGTCAAGCAGCGCGGGCTTTCAATCTTGTATGCAGGATTTGCCCTAGCGACAATCGGTGTCATCTGGAGGCTGCTTTTCTACAAGAGAGAGATTTCCGGCGCTGTGCGTGATATCGATGGAGAACGCTGCCTCGTGATTGCCGGGCGTTCCGAGTATTACAAAAGCCTTGCTGAAGATGAATTTAACAAGCTGTTTGCTGGAATAGTTGGAGAAGGGTTGAAGCTAGATAGGTAGATAGGTTGAAGGTTGAAGGCTTGCTTATACCTTTAACCTTCAGCCTGACTTTAAAATACATGGAGAATAAAATGAAACGTTTACTATTACTCGCACTGGCATTACTGACACTTTGCACCGCTTGCAAAAGTGAAGAAAAAAAGGTCACTCTGAAAGAGCCGTTACGTCTGCTCGTTAATTTCAACGGTAAATTTGGATATTGCGACCAGGGGGGCGCGCTTGTCATTCTCCCCAATTATGCTTCTGCATCGATCTTTTCCGAGGGCCTGGCGGCGGTTAAAGTTGACGGCAAGGATGGTTATATCGATGCGGACGGGAAAATGGCAATTCCTCCGACCTTCGACAAGGCCTCGATTTTCCTGAATGGGAGAGCGGCAGTACGCAAGGGGGACATGTGGGGCTACATTGACCAGACCGGAAAGATAGTGGCTGATTACAAATATATCTCGACATTCGGCTTTACCGAAGGGATGGCGGCTGTGATCGTCCCAGAGGGAAGCGGCGCCAAAGCGGGCTTTATCGATGACAAAGGCAAATTCGCCATCAAACCCCAATTTGATGACGCATCGCATTTCTCCGAAGGGCTGGCGGCGGTTAAAATTGGCGCCAAGCGTGGCTATATAGACAAGAGCGGCAAAGTAGTCATCCCTGAGCAGTTCTACGACGCAGCCATGTTCCGCGACGGACTGGCAATGGTCAAGATAAACGGCAAATTCGGTATGATTGGCTTTATTGACCATACCGGGAAAATGGTAATACCTGCCCAGTACAGTTTGGCGACAAACTTTAACGATGGAGTTGCGGCGGTGCAGAAGAAGGATACCTGGCAACTGATTGACCATACAGGAAAACCGATCATTGACAAGGAGTTCCCCTCGCCGACCATTTTTACCGAAGGACTGGCGCCAATGATGGTCAAGGGAAAAGTCGGATATATGGATAAAAAGGGCAATATGGTCATTAAACCTCAATTTGACGCTGGTTCGATATTTGTGGAAGGCGTTGCGCCGGTCAAGGTGGGAGACAAGTGCGGCTTTATAGACAAGACCGGGAAGATGGTAATAGAGCCACGCTTTGAGTGGGACCAGCGATCTATTGACCAACTTACCCATTATTACACCCACTTCAAATCAACGACGGCAAAGAAGGAGAAATGAAGGATAAAGCTTCAAGGCCAAGTTTAACCGATTACCAGATTTACCTTCGCCCCTCAGCCTTTTTAGCTGAATAAATAGACAAAAGGAAACGCAACATGCCTACATTCGAAATAACCCCCGCCCTTGGGGTCGCCATCATGATGAATAATTATTTCCATGATGTGGCAACAGCTCTGATGATGGCCAGCGCTTTTGTGCTGCATGCCATTGTCCGTACAGAGGCTGCGATGAATACGCCGGTTGCGACTGTATTCTTCCTGAAGATGCATAAGCAGATGGTCAAATTCTTCCGCTTTTCGCTCTGGTGGATAATTATAGGTGGTGTGCCACGCACTATTTTCTACACCAGCTTCGAGTGGAACCATTTTGCCGATAAACTGCAGGTGCCGGCCCTGATGATCAAGCATCTCCTAATGGCCGGAGCAGTTATTTATGGTATTCGCGCCTGGCGGAGATTGAAGGTTAAGGTAGTCGAACTGCGGGAATCGTTGTCGCCGGAGATGCGGGCTGAGGTGGATAAATAATCGTCTTTCAGGAAACTCCATGACAATATCCACATGGGAGTCTCCCCTGCCCAACTCTTACTTCAACTAAGTGAGCAGGAAGCGCCCCATCTCATCCCCCCTGAAAATTTGTCAACCACGCAGGGCCAACTCTCCTGAACATGTTGATACAAAGGCGTTGCAGTAAATACAAGGGTTGCGTCAGCTGAATGAGCAGCCGCAAAAAGGCGCCGGAATCAAGCAGAACTTATAAAGCCGAGGTATTCGTATTGCGAGTTGTCTGATCTGTTGAAATGGATTTCAAAGCAGATTGCTGCCGTGTCGTACAGAGAAGGAACCGGTCGTTATGCGAAAAGACTTTTTAGTTTTTGGACAACCACTGATCGAACTGGATGAGATGGATGAAGTCTTGGACTCCATGAGAAGCGCATGGCTTGGCACCGGCCCGAAAGTCCATCAATTTGAAAAAGAGTTTGCCGATTACAAGGGGATCGAAAATGCCGCTGCGGTGAATTCCTGCACGGCGGCCTTGCACCTGGCCTGCCTGGCGCTCGGACTTGGCGCCGGGGACGAAGTCATAACGACCCCGATGACCTTTTGCGCAACAGTAAACGCCATTATTCACTCAGGCGCCAGGCCGGTGCTGGCAGATATCGACCCAACTACGCTGAACATAGATGTACATGAAATTGAAAAGAAAATAACCCCCCGGACCAAAGCGCTCTTGATAGTTCATTTTGCCGGACGTCCATCTGATATGGATGCAATAGCCGATCTGGCAAAATTTCGAAACATTAAGATTATCGAAGATTGTGCCCATGCCATCGAGTCTGAATATCGGGGGAGGAAGGCCGGCACCATAGGCGATCTTGGCTGTTTCAGCTTTTACGCCACCAAGAACATCACAACCGGAGAGGGGGGCATGATAATAAGTCGTGACGAATCCATGCTTTCCCGCATCAAAACAATGGCGCTGCATGGCCTGAGCCACGATGCCTGGAAACGCTTTTCCGACTCGGGTTACAAACAGTACTTTGTGGAAGAGGCCGGCTTTAAGTACAACATGATGGATCTGCAGGCCGCAATCGGTATTCACCAGCTCCGGAGAATCGACGAATACTGGCGGAGACGGCAGATAATCTGGAACAGATATTTGGAAGCCTTCGCCGATTTGAATATCGGGCTCCCCCCACCCATTGAAAAAGAGATCCGGCACTCCTATCACCTGTTTACCATTCGAATCCGGCCCGAAAACAGCGGCGTAAGCAGAGACGAATTTCTTAAGGCGATGACAGAGAGAAATATCGGTGTCGGCGTCCATTATATGTCCTTGCCGGAGCACCCCTATTACCAAAGAACCTTTTCCTGGAGGAAAGAGGATTTCCCAGAGGCGTACGCTTTCGGCAGAGAGACGGTCAGTCTGCCGATATCCCCCAAACTTACCGTGCAGGACACAGAGGACGTCATCAGCGCTGTCCGTTCGATTATTTTGGAGAGCGCCAAAAAGTGAACGTCCAGATCATCACCAGTTCTTACCCCGCAGATCCAAACGATCCTTCAGGAACAGCGGGGTTATTTATCCGACAATTTGCCCTGGAGCTTGCTGCTGCCGGCCATAGCGTCGTAGTGCAGCCTGCGGCGAAGAAAAAGGTGTATATCCCGGACCCAGGCATTTCCCTCGTTCCGGCGCCATGGAAGGGGGGAGATCAGGAACTTGCCTCGATAAATCTTATGAGTCCAAGGAACTGGTGGATTATTTCTCTGTTTTTCATACAGGGCGCGAGAAACACGCTAGTAATAAACAGGTCATATTCGGTTGAGCGCACCCTTTGCATGTGGGCGGTGCCATCTGGAATTTTCGGGCTTATAGGAAAGCTCATAGGGAATATCCCTTACGATATCTGGGCACTGGGATCGGATATCTGGAAAATAAGAAAAATCCCTCTGATTGGCAAAGCTGTTTTGAGATTGGTCATAAAAAACGCCGACAGGGTATTCGCCGACGGCATGGAACTTTGCCAGGAGGTGAAAAAAATCACCGGCGTACCATGCGAGATCCTCTATTCAAGCAGGATTATCCCCCTTCCAAAAGAAAAGATGTTCCTGCCCTGCTCGCAAAATATCTATCATTTACTATTTGTCGGGAGATATCACATCAACAAGGGCCCCGACCTGCTCATACGGGCAGTTTCCTGTCTCTCCCCAAAAGAGAGAAACTCCATCCATGTTCATATGTACGGACTCGGTCCAATGGAAAACGAGCTTAGAATGTTGGTCGCAGAGATGAGGCTAGGCAACTGGATTGAAATAAACGGTCCGATCGAGGCTCAGCAATTATCCAACTGTCTGGACTCTGTTTCTTTTTTGGTGATACCTTCAAGAATTGAAAGTATTCCCGTCGTGTTTTCCGATGCCCTGCAAATCGGCACACCGGTTGTTTCAATGCCGGTCGGCGACCTGGGGCCTCTGATTAATGAATTCGGATGCGGAATCGTGGCCGATGAGGTCACTGCCCAGGCATTTGCATACGCACTGGTTAAGGCGATAAAGAGTGATAGGAAAACTTTCCAGACAGGCGTCAAAAATGCATTCGAGAAATTCGGGATAGAAAGTACGGTGAAAAGATGGCTGGACACCGGAGATCCCCTTATACAGGATCACTCTTGAAAATGGTACAGGCGGGACGAGTTGATAACCTCCATTAGAAACGCTACGGATGAAGAGTGGGACTATTTCGCTGATTCGGCGGAGTCGGCAATATATTTTCAAACGAGGGAGTGGTTTGACATATGGGCCGATTATGCCGGTTTTGAAAACGATACGAAGCTCATCTCCTTCGAGAGCGGCAAAAAGGCGCTGCTCCCCCTGACCCGCCTGAAACTGTTTAAGGGAGTCGTCACGGCGCACTTTCTTGCCCCCAAGGGGATGGGCGGCTTTCTTACAATTGGCGCATTGTCAGCGGAGGAGAGAGGAGATCTCTCCAATCTCCTGAAGAGCCTCAAGATGCTGCGCTGCGTGGTCAATCCCTACGATGAGTTGACAAACCAACTACCGGGGTTAAACAGTGAAGATTCCACCCAGTACCTGGATCTGACCCGTGGATTTGAATTGATCTTCAAGGAGTGGGCTATGGGGCACTATACCCGAACCAAGAAGGGGCTGAGACAGGGAATAGTGGTTGAGCAGGCTGGAACTGAAGAGGATTGGAGAAACTACTTCGATATATACCAGGACAACCTGTCCCGCTGGGGAAAGAGCGCCACAAACGATTATGCCTGGGAATTGTTCGAATCTCTGTACAAAAGACGATCACCCAAGATAAAGCTATGGCTTGCCAGGCATGATGGGAATTTGATATCCGGCGCGCTCTGTTTTTATCACAACAGGCACGTTGCCTACTGGCACAGCGCCACCTCGCAGACCTTTTACAAGAAACTCAATGCCACCCATGTATTGCAGTATCAGATAATCAAGGATGCCTGCGACAAGGGCTTTCTGATCTATGATTTTCTTCCCAGCAGTGGTATTGAAGGGGTGATCGAGTTCAAAGGGGGGTTTTCTCCCCAACTGAAACAGGTTCGTATCTATGAATCGCCATTTATGCAACTATCCAGAGTTTTAAGGAACAGGCTGCGTAACAGCGCAGCCTATAAATTTGTTATGAAAAACACCGGGTTTTAATATTTGTCGCATCGTAATCAGAGATAGCGGTAGGATATGAAAAAAGAAATACAAGATTACTGGCTACATCAGGCATCAGTTCAGGAAAATGATGAAATCGATGCCCTTCGTAAAGTTCTGGACCCTGCTGATGTCAAGGGGGTTAAGAATTCCTATATTGACGGATATCTTAAATGTTATCTGCAGGAATCGTTGCAACCCGAAATAATGGATACCTTGCTGGAAATCGGATCCGGAATTGGAAGGCTGACCGAATACATGGCTCAATTTGTACATACAGTCTACGGGATAGATATCATCGACAAATTTATTGATGACTGCAGAGCAAATGTTCGAAAGAGAGCGAATACGATCTATCTGAAATCCAATGAATTGGGAAAACTTGGAGAGTCGTCAGTTAACAAGATGTATATCGTATGGGTGCTGATGTACCTGTTTGACAGAAACGAAATTATTGAAACATTGACAAATTACAGGAAAGCATTACCGCATTTGAAAACTGCTGTAGTTCTGGAGCAGGTTAAAAGCTGCTCGCAAACGGAGTACCGCGACGGCAGAATCAATTGCTATTATCGTACGATAGAAGAATATACCGAAATTTTCCGTGCTTCCGGCTTCAACATTCAGGGATATGTTGTAATGGGGGAAAGGCATCATGGCCCTATATACAAACTGATACATGTCATCTGTAATTTCCTGCCGAAGAGATTGGCAAACAGGGCGGAGTGTTTTTTTCACTTCGACAGAAAATTGATGGGTGATAATGCTGGCAGAACAGGGCTGATTAATAGTAGAAAACCTACCGATATCGTATTCAGGCTGGAAGTTGCATGATCGGAAAGGACCCTGCATACCCTTGATGAAAAAGACTCTGAGGATATCCGCTTCTGTTCTGATCATTATTTTGATTGGTTATTTTTATTTCCTGGAATTAAAGAAAAACTGGACGGTGCTGCATAATCATACGTTCACAGTTAATATTTACTTCCTGACGGTTTCTCTGTCATTATTGATTCTGTCATATCTTCTGGATACGTATATCTGGAAGGCATGCATCAACAGGCATCTAAAGGAGCATGAACTTACATTTCCTGAAAGCATTGCAATTTTAAATGCCAGCGGTCTGTTTAAGTACCTGCCGGGTAGAATCTGGATGTATACAGCACAATTGGCATGGCTGAAAAAGTACGGCATCTCAAATTCAAAGATATTTCATTCTGATTTGATTTGCATAATCGGCTCCATCACCGTATCGCTGTACCTTGGCCTTGTCTATACATCTCTGTACACCGATCTGATAAATGCCAACCTCATCATAATATCTTCTACGGTTCTGCTACTTTTAAACGTATTATACATAACCTGTAATTCCATCTTGTTAAACAAGATCATTACTGCTGTAAATAAATATTTCAAACAGGATATCCAGCTCCTGACTAACTCAATACCGTTACTCGTTTATGTACAGTTCATATATGCGTGCAGTTGGCTTCTAACCGGTTTTTCCGGTTATTTTCTGGCCAAAGGCGTCGGTCTGCAGATAGAAACAAGAGAACTGTTTGCGCTTATTGCTTCAATGTCCCTATCATGGCTGGTCGGCTACCTTGCGGTCTTCACACCGGCCGGCCTGGGCGTTCGGGAAGGATTTATGCTGTTGATGCTGAATAATGTAATGAATGTTCAGACAGCCCTGCTGTTTCCAATCCTATCCCGCGTCATGTTCTTGCTTGCCGAAGCGCTACTCGGTTTGATGGCTTTTTATATTGGCATCAAGCTTAAAGTGTTTTCGTCAGGCCGATCCCAACAGCTTTAAACCGGATATGAGTAAACAGAACCATGAATGGTAAATCGTCAATACAAATAGATCCCTCAGCAGTGACATCCTGCCTGGAAAGCGACAAGCAGGAGAGCATTCCGTCCGAGCTGCAGCTAAAATGGATAGTTGGATTTCTCCTGTTATATTTTGCTCTGCGGCTTGTTTTTTACGCAGTGACCATTTCTGATTTTGTCCCGCCGGACGAAGTGACGCATATGGGGCTCTGCAGAATTTTCTCGCAAGTTTTACTGTTGCCTGAGAATTCACCGGAGACATACCGGTACGGACTTGTTACCAATGTCCCCTGGTTATATTACTGGGTAATGGGGAAGCTACTGCTCTTGAATCTGTTCGGCATGTCGGACCTTTTGTTTCTGCGTCTTATTAATATTCCGTTAGCCTTCGGCACCGTATACTTTGTCTGGCGCACTCTCAGGCTCCTCACGATCGACCCCCTTCCCCAAATTCTGCTGATCGTCGCGATGACAAATACTAGCATGTTTACATTCCTGTCAGCTTCCGTATCGTACGATAATCTAACCAATTTGCTTGCTGCAATGTCAGTCTATTATCTGATGAGCTTTTTTCAAAACCGCTCGCCTCACCTGTTGGCTGGATCACTGTTATGCCAGCTTGCGGGCTGTATGACAAAGAGCTCTTTTCTGCCGCTGGTTCTGGTTTTGAACCTTCTGCTGGTTGTTCATGAGTTCAGAAATATTCGTGCATTCGGACCGGCTATGACGGCATATCTCCATGACCGGAGCAGGAGGTCGATTGCTCTTCTTCTCGCAATCTCATTCTTTATGTTACTGAACCTCCATCTCTACGGCGGAAATTTACTTGGCTATAAAAAAATCGCCCCGGAGATGTCTGCGGTCCTTTCGCCCGAAATCGCCATGCAGTATCGCATCTCCGCCCGTGACACCATCTTCACGCTTTTTAAGGAACAGAGCATCTCATACGATCAGGCTCTTCTAATGGCCTCGTACATAGAACATCCGGGCGATCAAGGGGCGGTCGTCTACCTTGTCCGGAATTATCTGCAGTATCTGTACAGCGGCGCCAACCTTATGGGACCCTTTTCGTATATAGTACCCTGGGGGAAGCAAATGTTGTCGAGCGTTTTTGGCATCTCAGGGCATCTTGCCATGTTCAACGAGTGGCCCACGATCTTGCCGGTTGTAATCCTCATGCTGTTGACCGCTCTTGCCGTCCTGATTCGTTGTCGGCCAAAGAGGGACGGGCTGCTCCCATCGTTTTTGGGAATTATATCCGCCCTTTACGGCATCTTCCTGATGTATGGAGTGAATTACCGGATATACGTTTACTTTGCATCCTTTCCCATTGCTCTGCAGGGGCGTTACATTTTCCCCGTAATAGGGCCGCTCTATGTATTCTCCTGCTTCTACCTGTTGCGCCTGTTTAATGGAAAGTATGCCCGTTTCTCCATAACTGCAGCGGCGGCTTTAGTATTAATCGCATCCGATTTTCCGTTTTTTCTCACGCATGCCACTCCTGGGTGGTTTTCCATGCCTCTTAAGTAGAGAACTTCCTTATAGGCTTTTGCAAAACTCCAGAAAGTCCCCTCCCCCCTCGCAGGGGAGGGTTAGGGTGGGGGGGAGGTTGCTATGAAATCAGCATGTTGCAGCTTCACCCACCCCCTAACCCCCTCCCGTCAAGGGAGGGGGGATTTATTTAGCCGTCATAGCGGTAGATTGGTTCTAATCAGGATTTTATGTAAGAGAGGTTCACAATATTGAGCAGGGGAATGGTCTATGGCATGGATACATAACATACTGGCACGAGAGCGGAGCGATCGCGGGATGCTGTGTGAGCTCTTGTTATTTGCCGGAACTATCTTTCTATTCCTTGCCAACCTCGGAAATGGCCATCTCTGGCAGGACGAAGCTCAAACTGCACTGATAGCCAAGACAATCCTTCACGGAGGAATACCGCTAGGCTACGATGGGCTGAATTCCTTTTCCCAGGAACTTGGCGCGGAATACGGGAAAAACCTGGTTTGGAGGTGGCACCCCTGGTTTCCGTTTTATCTCCTTGCGATCTTTTTTTATGTTCAGATATCAACATTAACCGCCCGCCTTCCATTTGCCCTGTTTGGCATTGCAACCGTCGTCCTAGTGTACTTCTTTGTCCGGACACTCTGGCAGAATCGGCGTCTCGCCCTCATTTCGGCGCTGCTTCTCACTGCCTCTATCCCCTTCCTGCTTCTATCGAGGCAGTGCAGGTACTACAGCATAACAGCCTTCTTCTCTCTCCTGGCTCTTTACGGCTATTCCCGCATAATTTCTGAGAAGAGATTCGGCGCATCCATCGCTGTAACCGCCCTAGTCCTGCTCTTCAATACCCATTACATCTACTGTGCGCCGCTCTGTCTGACAATGATGATTCATGCCTTCATATACCATCGGGCGCGCATAAAGAAGATTGCTCTTGTATATGCAATTGCCGGCATACTGAATATCCCCGGCATTATCTGGTATGGCGGCATATCCTACAGCAGCGCATATCAAACCATCCATACAGGGAGTCAGTTCTTCAGGTTTGCCTTTGACTATATCGTACAGCTATTTCAATATGTAGTTCCGCTGCTCATTCTTATACCGGTCATTATCCTCTGGATTACCGGATACCGCACCCTGAAGCGCTTTATTCCATTGGACAAGACCAATGAAGGGCTGGTTGTCCTGCTAACCCTCTTTATAATCAGCTCTCTGGCCGTACTATCGATTGCAAGTCCGGCTCCGTTCTTCCGGTATCTCTCTCCGCTGATTCCGCTGTTCTGTATTCTTCTGGCGCTTGTTGTCGAAACGGTTCTGAAGAGGTCGCTCATCATCGGCGCTCTGATTGTGGCTTTTTTGTTGTTCTCTAATCCGTTAAAAGAGTACTGGTACGAGTTGACACATACATATAACGGTCCTGTCGAAGGGATCGTAAGTTATTTGAATAGCAACGCAAAAACGGGTGACATTGTCGCCATCACCTATGGGGATCTGCCTCTCAAGTTCTATACACCCCTACGGGTCGTCGGCGGGCTGACCGGCGAAGATCTGTCACCCGCCCGCAATGCGGAGTGGATAATCATCAGGAAGTATGTGATCTGTGAAAAAGACGATAAAGTCCGGCAGTATCTTGAACAGAATATAGATCCGAATAATTATAGGGGCATACGGATTAACTCTCCTGACATTCCATTCGAAAACAGGGAATCTCCCGGAGAACATCTGTACAGAACAGTTCAGAACGAAGAGCCGGTAGTTATTTATCAAAAGATACGGAAATAATTACCTTCGCGCGTTAAATCAATAAATTTGAATAGGTACAGACGAATATTCCCGGGATGGATCGGTCTTACCCGTCAGGATTTCAAGGTTTTTTTGACAATGCGGGTTTTATGGCGAGTAAACAGTCCGTCCCCCCGGTTCCAGGCGATAATAAAATCCGGGCGTACCGAATACAAACAGGGGGAAATCATGCGGTCGGTAAATACGGTTTCAACTTGACTATGCCGGGTAAAAAGGGAATTCTGAAAACATCTGTATTGAACGATACTGGATCAAAGGAACAAGAGATTGAAATCCTATTTAAAAAAATATTGCAACAGCATAGCGGTAATACTGGCGGTTGTCTGTTTGGCGGGAGCTTTTTCATCCAGTAAGATAAATTTCAACAGTACCGGAGATCGTGAAGGATTCTTTTTGTTGGAGGGTGAGGCGGGATACTGGTTTGAGCTTACAGACGACCTGTTTCCGGAAGAGGCTCCAAGATTGATATACGGAACTCCCCTGACCTGGTTCAAGAGGGTCGTTTCTGCAACCCAATGCATTGCCGGCAGCGATTCTTGCATTAACTTTGACTGGAATGAAAGTACCGGCAGGGGATTTATCAAAAATTTATATCCGGATGGCAGGAAGCTTCTGATTTGTCTGGGGCGTTTTCAAGGTCACAAAGGGATCGCGGCAAAAGGTCTTTTTGTCGGTGGCGGTCTGCCTCCGGGCGATCCGGATTACAATATCAATAACGCTGATCAAACCGGGATGGCTTTTTTTAACGGCAACCGTTATTACCATATCTGGTGCAATGTCAATGAAGGCATGGCATCGGACTTGGACAACACCCCCATAAGTCATCCCACAGAGTGGGAGTTTATTGAGAGCAAGGTATTGGAAAACAGCGGCAAGAATTTGACCCTCAGCAGCAGCCATAGAGCGTTAATCAACGGGACTCCGTATGAAATCGACAAATATCTGTTTTACAACGCCGGCGACTCATACTTCACTCTTGTCACTGAAATCACCAACAGAGGCGACAAGCCGGCAAGATTCATATATCTGTATGGGGATGAACCTTTTCTGGGCAACTACGGAAGCTCAAAAGGGAATGTGGGCTGGCTCAACGGAGGGCTCGTAAATACGGAGAGCCACTTCGACACTTGGACCAACACGTTTGCCGGCATGTTCGACTACGGCAATCCTCTGGCCGGCGAGAAACATGGGGAGTATACAGGGGTGGCAAATTTTATCGAGTGGGACAGGGAGAGTCGTCCTCAAGTGGGATATTTTGCAAACAGGGAAGGGGGGACCGGCTTCGGGCCAAACAATCCGCTCGCTAATCCTGACAACCGTTTTATAGGTCTTGAATGGGCCAGGGAGCTCGAACCCGCGGAGTCGTTCTCATTTACACTTGCAATTGGAATGGCCGGCAGCAATCCTGTTTCGCAGTTTCCTGAAAAACCGTTTACCAATCTTAATTGATATTATTTCCAAACCAATATCCGGGGCGGTGTGACCGCAAGAAATTCTCACGAAATTGGGTGTTATGATAAGGGAATCAGACGTTCCGACTAAATACTTGCAGTACATTATCGCAGCCCTGGCTCTTGCAGTTGTCGCTTATGTTCGCATCCGGTTGCTAACCGTACCTCTGGAACGGGACGAAGGGGAGTTTGCTTATATGGGGCAACTCCTGCTGAAAGGAGTTCCTCCGTTTACCAATGCTTACACGATGAAACTACCCGGAGCTAGCATTATGTATGCTCTCTTCATCTCTCTGTTTGGCCAGACCCTTTTCGGAATTCATCTCGGATTATTGATCGTCAACGTCATATCCATCTACCTGGTTTACCTCCTTGCGAAACGGTTTTTTGACACTAATACCGCCATTTATTCCTCCGTCAGCTACGCAGTGCTATCCCTCAGTAGTTCAGTGAACGGCGTTTTTGCCCATGCGAGCCACTTTGTAGCGCTGTTTGCCCTGGCAGGCTTTCTGCTATTGCTCCGCTCACTTGAGAATCGGCGAATGTTACATCTCCTTATCAGCGGGTTATGTTTCGGCCTTGCCGTCACTATGAAGCAACATGCCGCGCTGCTGCTGATTTTCGCCCTGTTGTATTATGCTTGGACTGTTTGCAAAAATCCTGACTTGGACAATAAAAACCGCTTGGCAGGAAGCGCCCTCTTCCTTCTCGGCATTATCATTCCCTACTCCCTGATTGCTCTCTGGATGCTCAAGGCGCGAAATTTTGCCAATTTCTGGTTCTGGACCGTACAGTATGCAAGTGAATACGCATCAACTCCCCCGCTTGCTCTAGGCTGGAACAATTTAACAGATTCTTTGGGAATAATTGCAAAACTACAGTTCCCGTTATGGCTTTTTGCCGGATTCGGCACCGTTTTGCTCTTCATAAAACAGAGATGTTGCAGTGACAGGCTTTTCCTGATCGGTTTTCTCCTATTCTCGTTCCTTTCCATCTGCCCCGGATTGATATTCCGGTCGCATTACTTTGTTCAACTTCTTCCGGCAGTGGCGATTATGGCAGGCGCCGGTATAAGTTCGACCGGGCATTTTTTCCCCGGCAAATCGCCAGGATTTACTCCATTCATTCCCCCTTTTCTGCTGATTGTGGCGATCACATATAATCTCTGGCTTGAAAAAGATAACCTATTCAGATACACCCCGCTCGAGGTGAGCCGGACCACATATGGCGCGAACCCTTTTCCGGAAGCTCTGGAGATTGCAAACTACATTAAAAACAATTCCGAACCGGGTGAACCGGTTGCCGTCCTCGGTTCCGAGCCGGAGATTTATTTCTATGCCGACAGAGTTTCGGCAACCGGCCATCTCTACATGTACGGGTTGATGGAAAATCAGAAGTACGCTTCTGGTATGCAGACGCAGATGATCCGTGAAATTGAGGCGGCACGACCGAAGTTCATTGTTGTTGTCAATGTGGCAGCGTCCTGGATGGTGCAAAAATCTTCCATCCGGCTTGTTCTAGAGTGGGGAGAGCGTTACGTCGCCAATCTGTATGATCTGGTGGGGATGATAGATATTATCGATCCAGTCACGACCCGCTATATTTGGGGTGAGAAAACTTCAGGATATACTCCGGTTTCAGAAACTTTTGTGACCGTCTTTAAAAGGAAGAGCGGTTATTAATTGAGCCAATGAAAAGCTCAAGCAACATTTGCTGCTGTAACCAAATCCGCCACCATTTTCTAGATGCCGGAGCACCTGTTATAAATGACCTTGCGTGAAATAGTATTTTTTGAGAACGACTATTTATCGCACGGATTGAGCTGGAGTTTATGAGCACAAAAAAATATTTCCTTGCTGCCGCGGTATTGTCGGTTGTCTCCTCAATACTATTAAAGGTCAACTTTGATTTTTGTGGTGACTATGAAGGGGTGTTTCTGCTCAAAGGGCAACATGGTGCCTGGCTGGAAATTACCGATGACCTGTTTCCCGAGGACATCGAAAGGTTTATAACCGGTTATGCGCTTTCAAATTTCAAGCGAGTGGTTTCAAATGGAGCCTGTTCAGCTTCGGACTCCCCATGCATGAATTATGAATGGAATTCAGCAACTGGTCGTGGCTTTATCAAAACAAGCTATCCGGATGGCAGAAAATTTTTGATCTGTCTGAGCCGCTTCAAAGACAGCGCTGATAAAAAACCTTCAGGTCTTATACTGGGGGGTAATTTGCCACCAATCGACCCTGACGCCAATTATTTTGACAGAAATGAAACCGGCATGGCGTACTTTGATGGCACTCGCTACTATCACATTTGGTGCAACGCTAATGAAGGTATTATTGACGAGTCAAGCAGATTGATCTCCCCGGAGAACTGGAAGTATATTGACAGCAGGGTGCAGGAAAACTCACCAAAAGATTTGACCCTTTTTAGCAGGCATCAGGCAGTAATCAATAATGTTCCGATTACCGTTGAGCGCACCTTGTTTTATGAAGTCGGAAACACATATGTTACATTGCTCACCAAGATTATCAATGTTGGTAAAACCAGTACGGCATTTTCATATTTGTATGGAGATGAGCCGTGGGTAGGAAATTTCGGGACGTCAGCAGGCGATATCGGATGGCTCAAAGATCGCCTCGTTACAACAGAAATGCCGGTAGATACCTCGCATTATGACCATGCTGGCATCTATGATTACGGGAATATTCTTGCCGGTGAAAAACATGTCTATACAAATAAAGCAAACTTCATCGAATGGCAGCACGAAAACCACCCGGATTATGCTTTTTTCTCAAATGACTTTGCAAAGGTTGGCGAGCCGGAAGCCAAAACTCCACTTGCCAGCCACACCAATCGTGTCATTGCCCTGTTATGGGGCAAGCTGCTTCTGCAGCCCAATCAGTCATTCATGTTTAAAATGGCAGTTGGGATGGCTGACGTCAATCCCCGGACAAAAATGCCGGTTAAGCCGGAAACCGGCATTAACTGACAGCAAAAGTTAATCAGCAAGGCTTCCGAACAGCTTTGCTCAGCCTATCTCCGGATAAAAAGGTATGCAGTGAAATCACACTATCCGTTGACAATAATGTCTGCCCTATTTGTAATTACGCTGGTAATTTACTCAAGGGGGGCGTCTTTCCCTTTTTGCATTATTGATGACGGGGACTATGTAACTAATAATGCCCATATAACGTCGGGCCTAACCATTGACAACATTAGATGGACCTTTACCGCATTCCATGCAGGTAACTGGCATCCCCTCACCTGGCTTTCTCTGATGCTCGACAGTCAGCTTTTCGGCCTGAATCCGCGAGGATTTCACCTGGTCAATGCTCTACTCCACGGAGTGAATGCCTCGCTGTTATTCCTTCTGCTCAGGTCAATGACCGGGGCTGTCTGGAGAAGCGCGTTTGTGGCTGCCTGCTTCGCGCTGCACCCTCTCCATGTGGAGTCTGTAGTCTGGATTGCGGAACGCAAAGATGTCCTCAGCACCCTTTTCCTGATACTGACCCTCTTTTTTTACAGCGGTTATCTGAAGCAGACAAAGCGGAGTTTGTACCTGCTTTCACTGACCGCTTTTGCGCTTGGGTTGATGGCCAAGCCGATGCTTGTAACAGTTCCGATTATTTTGTTGCTCCTCGATTATTGGCCGTTTGATCGTTTGCGATTAAGACTTTTTTCAAAAATTGGACCGGATGAGACCGTCAATAAGCGGGTCGAAGACGGTTATAGTCTCAGATTTCTGCTAATCGAAAAAATACCTTTTGTACTGCTTGCGGCAATCTCCTCAATACTTACTCTGTTCGCACAGAAAACCAATATATCAAATTTCACGAATGTACCTCTTCTTGACCGCTGTTCCAATGCACTCCTGGCTCTCGTTGTCTATCTCAAAAAGATGCTTTTCCCGTTCGATCTCGCAATTATTTATCCGCTGGTACAGGTGCCGCTATGGAAAGCAGTGGCTGCCGCAGCAATTCTCTCTGCAATTACAATCATGGCAATTAAATACGGCAGCAAATACAGATATCTGGCGGCGGGCTGGTTCTGGTATCTGATCACATTGATGCCGGTAATAGGCATAATTCAGGTTGGCAGACAGGCTTTTGCTGATCGCTATACCTACATCCCTTTCATCGGCCTGTTCATTATGGTGAGCTGGGGTGGAACCGAACTCTGTTCAAAACTCCCGGCAATCAGGAAATTCAGCGCGTTGGCGGCGGTCGGGATTGTCATTCTGCTATCAGCTGCAACATGGTTCCAGCTTGGTTACTGGCGAGACAACTTCACCCTTTTCAGCCACGCCCTGGAGGTCACTGAGAAAAACTATTTTGCCCATTACTCTCTGGGACTAGTTTATGAACAGCAGAAAAAACCGGAGTTGGCAATTGCCGAATATATGAAATCTATCCAAATTGAACCGCGTGAACCGATAGTTCATTTTGATTTAGGATTTCTGCTTGATGCCCAGGGGAACAGTTCCGAGGGGATAAAACATTTGAAAGAAGCGATAATTCTTGATCCCGGTTTTGCACAGGCACATTTCACGCTGGGAATTATTCTGGGGAATTTAGGTAAAATGAGCGAGGCAATCCGTGAGTTGGATGAGGCGCTCAGGATAGAGCCGGACAACACGAAGTATCTAAATAACCTTGGTGTGGTTCTGGCGCAGCAGGGGGGCATTGATGATGCAATCGTACTTTTTTCAAAAGCGATACGCCTGAATCCAAATGATGAAAAAGCGCATGAAAATTTAAAGATAGCGTTGCATCAGAAAAGCCTGCTGGTTGAAAGAAAATAACTACTCAGGTTGAGGGCCCGACAAATCATCCCCTCTTGTTAACGCCAACATTTTCTTGTGTAGTTACAAAAAAAATGTAGAATGGCTCACCTTCCTGTTCGCCATATTCTGGAGAAATTTCTGTGCTTTTCCGCATTTTAAAAAACTCTTTCCTCAAACGCCCCAAAGCGGTTTTCCTGGTGTTCCTCTCCATTGCCATGGGCGCTGCCGTAGCTACGGCCTTTCTCGGCATTGCAGGTGAGGTTTCGCATAAGATGGCTTTGGAACTCCGAAGCTATGGAGCAAACATTCTACTTGAACCGTCCGCCGCCCAGGGGGGCGGTTTTTTGCGTGAGGAAGATCTCCCTAAAATTAAGACGGTTTTCTGGAAATATAATATCACCGGGTTTACCCCTTACCTGTTTGGCATAGCCGAATTTTCAGCAGGGGGCCGGAAGGAACGGGGGGTTGTTTCCGGAACATGGTTCGCGAAACAGCTTGAGGTGCCGGGAGAGGATATTTCCACACAAGGAATCAAGGGGATTGCACCCTGGTGGGAAGTTAAAGGGCGATGGCCTGAAGATGCTGATGAGGCGATTGTCGGAGCTGCGCTGGCGAAACGTCTGAATGTTGTTCCCGGCAGTGACGTAAAGAGCGCCGTTCGGGGACGAATCCAGCAATTCCGGATTGTCGGTGTTGTCACCACCGGCGGCTATGAAGAAGAGCAGCTTTTCGCTCCGCTGGTTACCGTCCAGTCACTGCTGCAGCGGCAGGGTAAAGTATCCAGGGTGCTGGTGAGTGCGTTGACCGTGCCGATGGATGATTTCGGCAAAAAGGATCCTGCCACGATGACCAGGGATGAATACGAGAAGTGGTACTGCACCGCGTATGTTACCTCAGTGGCCAAGAATGTCGAAGAGGTGATGGGGGGGAGTCGCGCCAAACCGATTTGGCAGATTGCCAGCGCCGAAGGGGCGCTCCTGAAGAAACTGAACAGCGTGATGCTTCTTCTCACCGTACTGGCTCTGGGCGCCTCCGCGACCGCAGTTTCGACCAGCCTGATGGCCTCCATGGCGGAGAGGAGCCCGGAAATTGCCCTGATGAAAGCGGTCGGCGCCGACCGTTATCAGATCGGTACGATTTTTATCGGAGAAACTCTTTTTATATCTCTTGCAGGAGGGGTGATCGGCTTCCTGATCGGCGATCAACTCTCAGAGCTGATCAGCCGCACGGTATTCAACTCCACAATTGCATCGCCGCTCTGGCTCTTTCCTACTGCGATCATATCGGCATTTATAGTTGCCATTGCCGGCAGTGTGGCTCCGCTCCGCCGGGCGCTTTTAATCGAACCTGTGAGGGTTCTTAAAGGCTGAAGGTGGGCTGAAGGTGTTTAGGCTGAGGGCTGAAGGGAAAACAGAACTTAGGGAAATGAGACAGATGTCTGAAGGCTTTGACTTTCCTTCAGCCCTCAGCCTTCACTCTTCAACCTGCTTTTAAAGGATACTATGAATCGACGCCGCTGGCTCATACATCTCGTTTTACGCGCCCTCGCCCATCGCAAGGGGCGCACACTGCTCCTGCTGGCGGTCCTCGCCATGGCCTCAAGCCTGGCCACCGCCCTTGGTATCGTTTCTTCCTCCATGGGGAATCGGGTGGCGGAAGAGGTGCGAAAATACGGGGCAAACCTGATTGTCATTCCGGAGTCGGCGCGGCTGGATATCGGGAGCGGCGGACTTAATTTCGGAGTTGTCAGCGAACCGGCGTATCTGCAGCAGAGTCTGGTGGAAGAAGCTCTACTGAAGAGCGGGTTGAAAGCCGGGGTTTCTTTTCATCTGCGCGGTGCTCTGCATATGAAAGACGCCGACGTCATGGTGGAGGGGGTTAATTTCAGCGATATCCGCCGGTTGTTCCCATGGTGGCAGCTCAGAGGGAATTGGCCTCAAGTCGGCGAGACGGTTGTCGGCAATGACCTGGCGTCGCGGATGAAGCTCAAGGTTGGGGATATGGTGGAGTTGGCCGGCATCGCCAATAAAAGAGAGTTGCGTATCTCCGGCATCGTTACATCCGGTGGTGAGGAGGATGCCCTTCTGTTTATGGCGCTTCCGGAACTTCAACAGACTCTTGGACTGGGAGGCCTCGTTACCCTCGTCAGGCTCATGGTGACTGCGGGTGGCGATACTCTGAAGACGAGCGCCGCTGCTCTGCAGATGCTTATCCCCACGGCAAAGGTCACTGAAGTGCGCCAGACAGCGAGGACTTCGGAAGGACTGCTTGCCAAGGTCAAGCTGTTAATGCTTATGGTTACCGCCGTGGTGCTGGTTTCTGCGGGGAGCAGCGTGGCCGGCACCATGAGCACCACTGTGCTGGAGAGGGGGAAGGAGATCGGCCTGATGAAGGCTATGGGGGGCACCCGTTGGGAGGTAATGCTGATCTTTTGCGGCGAAGCAGCGATGCTGGGGGTACTGGGGGGGGTCGCGGGATACCTGTTCGGCAGCGTCATAGCCCAGTTCATTACCCGCACGGTATTTTCCGCATCCGCCGATTTCATCCCCTGGTTTATCTGCATCTCGTTGGGGGTCAGCCTGTTTCTGGCGCTGCTGGGGAGCATCGGACCGATGATATCGGTGTTCAGGCTCGACCCGGTCAGAAGCCTGCGGGGAGAGTGAAAAACAGGTTGAAGGTTGAAGGTGTTTAGACTGAAGGGTGAAGGAAAACAAGGCGGCGAACCAAAGAGTTTCAGACTGAAGGTTTTTTGACTTACCTTCAGCCTTCAGCCTATCAACCAGTTTAAGAAAGGTTTTGAGATGTCATCAGCAATTATCGAAACAAACGGTCTCACAAGAAGCTATGGCGATATCTGCGCCCTGAAACCTCTTGACTTGCTGGTTCCGGAAGGGGAGTGGCTTTCGGTGATGGGGCATTCAGGTTCCGGCAAGAGCACTCTTATGAACCTGGTAGGTGGACTTGACCGCCCAACTTCCGGTACCTTGCGTGTCGGCGGTGAAGAGTTGCTTGCGCTCAATGAGGACGGTCTGGCCCGTTTTCGTAGAGAATTTGTCGGGATCATCTTTCAACAGCATCACCTGGTTCCCTATCTGACGGCAGTTGAGAATGTCATGATGGCCCAGTATTTTCACAGCGTACCCGACGAGGCTGAAGCGCGTCATGCACTGGAGCGTGTCGGCCTCGGCCACCGCCTGAAAAACAGGCCGGGAGAACTATCGGGCGGAGAACAGCAGAGGGTATGCATCGCCAGGGCAATCATCAACAGCCCCAAGCTGCTGCTGGGGGATGAGCCGACGGGAAACCTGGATAACAAGAGCACTGTCATGGTTATGGAACTGCTCAAGGAACTGCGGGCCGAGGAACGATTCACCGTTATCATGGTGACTCACAATCAGGAAGTGGCTGCCTGGGGGGACCGGACAATCCATCTGGATGACGGGGTACTGGTGAGGGAAGACAGGTTGAAGGTTGAAGGAAAGGCAGGTTGAAGGAAAACATGGTTAAAGGTTTTGATTCTCCTTCAGCCTTCAGCCTTCAGCCTTCAACCTATAATGAGGTATCTACATCAAATGGCAATTCTTTATAAATTGATACCACATCTCCTCTCCTGGTTAGGGATTCTTCTCGTCCTATTGAGAGGGTTTCCAGTACGCCGTACCGTAGTGACCGTGACAGGCATATCCGGGTTTCTGCTCGGAGTGGCCGGTGCGCTTCTCCTCTTCCGCGCATTCCAGGGGGCAACTCCATTCTGGATTATCAAGTCGTCGCTTGGGGTTGGTTTTCTCTGTCTCTGGGGAGTATCCGTCGCAACCGTTTATTGCAGTACCGGCCGGGGTGCGATGCTCTTATGGGGTGAGCGGTTTGCGACTGGCTCCTTATCTGCCGGAGCCGTAACCGGTATAACCGCGATTGTTGCGGGGGCGGTTTCTGCCTGTAAAATTCCGGGAGCCGACGGCAATGCCCTGGCATACATGGCGCTCGTACTGTCAGCCTGCGCTCTGACCGGGCTTGCACCGCTTCTCGAAAAGCTTCTGCCGGCATCATTCAAGGTATCACCGTCAGGTATGCTGGCGACTCTTGTGGCGCTCCTGCTTTTCAGCTCCTCTTCGATCCTCCGCCTCGATCTTTTTTCCCCTTTGAGCATGAAGGTGATGAAGGGTATTCATGACTTCGTTCATCAGTTCATGGAATCGATTCTGATCCCGGACCACCTCTTCGTCCGTCCGGTTGTCTGGAAGTACATCGGTTTCCTGTTCGGCAAGGAGGTCGGTTTCTGGGGGGGGATTGTCATCTGGTTTACCCCGGCGATTCTGATTGCCCTGGCCATTCACTTCGAACGGCTCCCTTCGGTTGCCCATATCCGTCAGGGCGCACAACGTCGCAGACTTCTTGCTGCAGCGATCAGGGAACGCCGCTACCGGCTCTTTATTCCGGCGCTAGCCCTGCTGATCTTCGCTGCCGCCGCCTATCAGAGCAGTTTCCCGAGTGTGGAATACTGGGATCCTAAACCGTTGCCGGTCACTGCGACACCATCCGGTGAGATCATAATCCCGAAGAGGGGAGAGGTGGACCTGGAAGATGGCAAACTGCACAAATACATTTTCAAGCAGGGGGAGAGGGAGGCCCGGTTCTTCGTATTAATGAACCCTGCCGGAGAGTTGACGGTCGATCTTGATGCCTGCGCCATCTGCAAACCGGACGGGTACGGCCAGGCTGAGGGAACAGTGATCTGTTATTACTGCAAGACCCTTATTCCTCTCGAAACAGTGGGTAAACCGGGGGGATGCAACCCGGTTCCGGTCCCATTTGCGGAGAGGGGTGAAGGGGTGGTTATCGACAGCATGACCCTCATCAACAGTTGGGGGGCAACCGTCAAGGCAACTGTGCGGGCAAAGGAGGGGGCCAAATGAAGCGCCTTATCCGCACCATCCTGGCTGCAGCCTCTTCGAGGGGCGTTCCTCCCATCGTTGTCGGGCTCTTTTTCCTCATCTATATCGGGATCGCCTTCTTCACCGACGAGACCCTGATCGCTCTGATGGCATTAACCGGTAAAAGCGTTATCCTGGCGGTTCTTCTTGCCCTGATCCCCTTGAACAGCGCGCTCCGTCTTCTGATGGAAACGGGCAGGTTTTTAAAAAAACGGAAGATGTTTAAAGAAAAGGCAACTGAAGCTATACCGGAGCAGTTCGACGAAATGGTCGAGCTGCCTGCATCTCCCCATTTTGCGGGACTGGAGAGACGTTTTGCAGCCGTCGGATACAAAACTCGCCGCACGGAAAATGCGCTTGCAGCTTGGCGCGGGTTCACTGTTTTTCCTGCACGGATACTCTTTCTCGCCGGCACTTTCTGTCTCTTCACCGGCATTCTCATAAGTGTGACCACCCGCGCCTCGCATCGACAGATGGTCATCGAAGGGGAGCCGATGCCCACGCCGGAAGGGATCGGCGGTACGGTGAAACGGATCGCCCTGGCAAAATCGAACGGCTTAATACTTGCCAGAGCACTGACAATAGAAGTCGCACCATCCTATTCAGGAGAGATGGATAGGATCTTTGGGATATATCCTCCCTCCCTGTACCGCGGCTCCTTCGTCTATCCGCGCTACCTGGGGCTTGACCTGTTACTGCAGTTCTCAGCTCCCGACTTGCCGGGCGGTTACCTTAAACATATCATTCTGAACTGCTATCCTCCTGGAAAAGAGGATAGCAAAACGATATCCGGCTCACCATATCGAATTGTATTCACTATTCCGGAGCCCGAACCAAGCAGCGACCGCTACATATCCTATATGGCGAGGGATAAAACCCTCCAGTTCAAGTTGCTTAAAGGGGAGGAGCTTCTCTTTTCCGGGAGCGCTCCGGTTGGCGGAGAGTTTGCGCGTGACGGCTACCGTATGGCTTTTCCGGAGGCAAGGCGTCTTGTCGTAACCGATTATATCGGAGATTATGGCGTTTTTTTCATCTGGGCGACCGCTCTGTTCTTTTTTGTCGCAGCTGTTATCTGGTTGCCGCTTCGCACTTTCTTCCCCCGTAAGGAAATGTTGTTCAGGTATGATGATTCCGGTATTATGAAGGCCTTTTCCGGTTCCGAGGGGGGGAGAAGAGCACATGCGGGGATATTTCATGAAGCACTGGACCTGCTTGGCGCCGGAAAGATTGATACTACAGACGCTTAACGTCTGCCGAGAATCCTGATCGAATCGAGCAGCGAGCCTGCGCGTGATTCATCCAGGACGAGTAACTCCCTGTATTCCTGGTAAGCGGAGCCGCTGTCTCCCCCCAGCAGATAGGCATATCCGAGACGATAATGGTTCTCCGCATCGTTCGGGCCGATCCGGACCGCCTGGCGGAAGGCCGCAATCGCTTCGTGGTTTTTTCCGGCCATCTGAAGGGAATTGCCGAGGTTCCTGAATCCTTCCGCTCCTCCCGGATGTAGACGAACCGATTCCTGAAAGTGGAAAAGGGCCTCATCATTCCGGTTGTACTGTGCCAGCAGTATTCCGATGTTGTTGTGCGCCATCCAGTTCCGCTCGACTGCAGCCAGAGAGTGGCTGTACAGAACGTAACTGTTCCGCCAGTAGCCAATCTGCGTGACGGTCAGTGGCAGGAGGATTGCTATCACGATTACTGCAACAGCCGTCACTGCCGGAATCCCTCTTCGCCATTTAGCCGCTTCCTCCGCAACTCCCCAGACTATCATCAGAATAAGCCCGGTCAGCGGAATGTAGGTATACCGGTCAGCCAAAGCCTGTCCCCCTATTCTTATGAAACCAATCACCGGCAGCAGTGTAATCAGATACCAGAACCACCCGAAAATCAGGTAAGGGCGCTTTTTACCCCACGCTATGACCAGAGCTGAAATCAGCGCCAGGAGAAGAACCGACCCGGCGACCTTGAGCGGAGTTACGGCCGAGGGTTCGAAAGGATAGAATAGGGCAAGGTCTACGGGCCATAACATGTTCCCGATGTATTTCAGATAAGAGATGAAGGCATTCCCGGCGCAGAGCAGAAGCGACTCTGCGTCGCCATGGGCAAGCGCCCCTGCGGAATCCTGAGCCCTGATTGTTACCAGCGAAGCGGCTGCGGATATGAGGAAGAGAGGGATTTTCTCAATCAGTATGATCTTCAAATCGCTCAGGTTGATTTTATCCCCCCCATCGCTTGGAGTAAGGCGTTTTAATGGCCAGTAGTCCATGAGCAGCAGGACAACCGGTAGAGTCACCAGCATCTGTTTCGCCATAAGACCAAGGGCAAAGAGTGCGACAACAGGCAGATAGCGTTTCAGGCCAGGCTTTTCTGAATAGCTGGCATAAGCCCACATTGTCAGGAGCCAGAACAGGGTGGAGAGGACGTCCTTTCTTTCGGAGATCCAGGCAACGGATTCGACATGAAGCGGGTGGATCGCAAACAGCAGCGCCACAATCATGCTTCTGCCGAGAAAGCCGGTCAGCCTCTGGAGGAGGGCGCAGAGAAGAGCTGAATTGAGGAGATGGAACAGCAGGCTGGTTGCATGGTGTCCCAGAGGGTTCAGGTTGAACAGCTCCACGTCGAGCATGTGGGATAGCCAGGTGAGCGGATGCCAGTTGCCGGCATGAAACGCTGTGAAGGACCAGACGAGCCCCTTTAAAGTCAGCCCCTGGCGGACCATCATGTTGAGAGTCACGTAATCGGTATCGTCGTAACTTATGAAATCGTTATAAAGCACCGGCCAGAAGACAGCCGCAGTCAATCCCGCAATCAGTAACAAGGCGAGCGGGAGACTCCACTTCGATGTCGCTATCTTCGAGATATTTGCCATCAGTAAGTCCTTATTAAATGCAACCTTCAACATGCCGTTCTACTCCGGCATCCATACATACCATTCCGGGGTTGCGTGCATCAGGAACCATGGAAAATCATATGTTATGAACAGAAGCGCCGCCACCAGAGCCAGCGGAACCCGGATGTAATCAGAGCTGAAGAGGCGCAACAGATAATGGCATGAAAGGACGCATATCGGCCCGATTACCGGGAAGAGGTAGCGCCCCTGCAAGGTAATTCCGGGCGTTCCATAGTAAAGATACGCGTTGTAGTTGATCTTGTACATGATGTATCCCGCGTAACAGCAGGCGATGACGGCAAGAGACGCCGGCAGCCAGCCGGATTGCTGCGGACGCCACCGCGCGGCAAAACCGAGCATCGAAAGCAGCAGCAGCAGATATACCGGTATTAAATACCGGAACTCCTTGTACATTGGGAGATGCCCTTTAATACCTAAAATTGTGCCGACAATGTTTTCGAGCCAGACCTTGGCGTATTGAACCGGTCCCATCCAGAGTTTCGGATTCCTCTTCAGGTTCTCATAGCTCATCAGCATAAAGAAGGTGTCGGATTTGTCCCCCGGATGTTCAATTCCTCCAGTCATCTGCAACGCTTCCATGTAGGAGATCTTTTCTTGCGTGTATAGCCTGAAAATCGTCTCTCTTGCCGTGATTCGATACTGCATGACATTATTGGGGCAGACTTCTGTCATGCCGGGGTTAAGAGTCCCGTACTTGAGATAGTTCCCGCCGTACAGATGAAGGTTCAACCCCAAAACCACGAGGATCGCCAGAGCATACGGCCATGCATAGCGGTTCGATGTTCGGAAGTAATTTGTCATAGCAACGGGGAATTTACTCAGATTTTTCAATTCAAAAACGAGCAGTAGCAAACCCAGTATGAGCACCAGGGGGAGGAATGTGACTTTGGTGAGGCATCCGGCCAGCTGGCAGAGTATCGTTGCGGCGAGCATGTCTCCTGAGCGGTTCTTGAAGAAAGCAAAAAGATAATAGATCGCCATGGCAGAGAGCAGATTTGTCAGGTTATCGTACGAGACCGAAGCCGACAGCAGGGAAAACATTGCGGTATTGGTGATGACAGCTACGACGAGGATTTGGGTAAGGCGGTCTTCACTCAAAAGGAGCGTGATTCGCCGGACGAATATAACAGTCCCAAATGCCAGAGGGATGTTGAGAAGTCGGAGAAACAGCAGATCAGTAAGACCAAAGATATTTAAGTGAAGCAATTTCCCCATGGTAAAGTAATAGAGCCAGGGGATGTTTGTGACCAGGCCGAATTCGTACGTTTGCGAAGAGTTATCGGGAAGCAGTAAAACCGAGGCAAATATTTTGGAAAGCCCGGCATGAGTTATTTCGTCCGGAGGGACAAAAGAGGAGACGTTCATGGCTAGAAACAGAAGGCGAACGCCGAAGTAAGCGAGCAAGAGCCCGATTGACCACTTCAGCCGGTTTGGCGATATAAAACATTTGATTGAAGAGCTGCCGGAAGTTTCTGTAGCTGTTTTTGCGGATATATGGCGAGTGTCCCCTTGCGGTAATTCTGAAAACATTATCGTGATTCCTTACGCCCGATGTAGATTGCCATAAGCGGGGCATTTTCACATATTGAAGCTTTATTTGAAAGGATAATTATGTTACCCTGCCTAACCGGGTGGGGGCGCCATTGTTGAGATCAGACAGCAATGCTTCCTCCTGCCGCGATTCTTTACCTGAATCAGAATTACACAAACTGCGAGGGAGATGAGTATGAAAAGAAATGTTATTTTGTCCGGAGTGTTAGTGTCTGTCCTTATATCTGGCGTTTTTGTGAGCCATGCGGCGAAGTGGGATAAAAATGACTATACTGATGCCAACATCAAGTCCGGTTACTATGATGCCGAAAGCATCAAGGTGAAAGGCACGGTCGTGAACTGGACCGAGAAGTACATTTTAACCGTCAGCGGCGTCACAACTATAACAACAAACATTTCCAAACATCAGGCATGCAAGCAGAACATCGAAAAAATGGGTGATATTGCACAAATACAGCTGGATTACCAGATAGAGAAGGGGAAATTTCGAGGCGTAGCCAAGAGATATTATAACAAGGGAAATAAATTGCTCTGCACCAACAAGGATACCGGGGATGAGTTCAAAACCGCCTGGAACAAGATTGTGCGAGGATCTCCGATCGAGCAAGCCCAATATGATCTGGTGTCCAAATACAAAGTAAAGTTTCCGTAAAGGGCCAGCTTAACAGGTTGAAGGTTAAAGGTCAAAGGTAAACCGTAAGAACCTTCAACCTTCAACCTTCAACCTTCAACCTTCAACCTTCAACCTTCAACTTAACACCTGAGAAGTTTACTTGAAAGTATGCCTTATTGCCCCGATACCTCCATTCAGGGGGGGGATTGCCAAATACTGTTATTCACTGGCGCAGGAGCTGGAAAAGCGGCATGAACTGCTGCTGCTCAGTTATCGCAGGCAGTATCCGGCGCTGTTATATGGCAACAAACCGCAAATTGACCCTGAATATGACCGCAGTACAATCGCCAAAGATTTCCGTCGCATTTCATATGATATTGATTCGATGCAGATCGCTTCGTGGATTGAAGCGGCTCGCAGAATAGATTCTTTCTCCCCCGATGTAGTAATTCTCCCTTGGTGGGTCACATTCTGGACGCCACTCTATCTCTGGCTGATGCGACACTTAAGAAAGAAAAATATCAAGTGCCTGCTGCTCTGTATTAATGTGTACGAGCATGAGGACTCGCTTTTCAAAAAGATACTGACGCGCCTGGTACTCCGGCGCGCCGGCTTGGTCATTGTTCATTCCGCCCTTGAACAGGCGGAGCTGCAGAAAATAAACTGCAAGGCTTCTGTACGAAGGCATCTGTTACCAGTATTCAGCTATGAAACATCGGCGTCGATCCGCAGCGGAAGCAGATTGAACCTGTTGTTTTTCGGGTTTGTCAGGCCATACAAAGGGCTGGATCTCCTGCTCAGGGCAGTGGCCATGGCAGCTGACCTGGATATTAAACTGAAAGTTGTGGGAGAGTTATGGCATGGCAGTGAAGAGTATCTGAATCTGATTCGGGAGCTTAAAATCTCCGGAATGGTGGAAATTGTCGATCGCTATGTTTCCGATACCGATATGGCCGGATATTTCGCCTGGAGCGACCTTGTGGTGCTCCCATACCGGGCCTCAAAAACTTCAGGGGTAATCGCCACATCCTACGGGTTCGGCAAACCGGTTCTTGCAACCGATGTTGGAGGTTTTCACGAGGTGGTTCTGGACGGGTATACCGGCAAACTCGTCAAACCAGGCGATCCCCGGGCAATTGCCGAAGGGATACAATGGTTTAATAATAACCGACATCTCGATTTCGAGAGGAATATAGCTTCATTCGTTGATGCGGGGATGTCGTGGCGGTCACTGGTGGATACTATTGAAGGGATGGTCCTTTTCTAACGCCCCGTCATTATTTCAATCCTGCTTCTGGAGAGCTTGCGGAAATTTTCTCTGTTCAGCAACTTCAGATCGTTTCGATGCAATCCCCTGTTCAGACATATTGAGCGGACAATCGTATAGCCGATCGTCGCCACTGCAAGCAGAATGCGGTTCCTCGCCAAGAACTCCGGCAACCGGTCACTACAGCGTATGCTACATGATGTGTAGACCCTGGTAATGGGCGCCCAGTCAAAGTGCCGCATGGTAACGGCAAGCGACTCCTCGCTGTTTTTGATGAGAGTGCCGCTGCTGATGGTTTTAGAACTCTCATGCAGGCGGTATGTTGCAAGCAGGCGGGGTAAATAGCCGCAGGGAAAGCGCCTGCCGATCCTGATCCAGAGGTCGTAATCCATCACAAAGTCGAGGGTTTTGTCAAGACCGCCGACCTCCCTGAAAACCTGATTCCGGAAAAAAGCCGCAGGCTGACATATGATGTTGGCGTATGCCAGCTTGTCAAGGTCGAACTCTTCGGTCCGGTACTCGCCGCTGTTGATTCCCTTTGCATCAGTGTAGCAGGCGCCGCCATACATAAGCCCGGTATCAGGATGATCGCGGAAATAGTCGGCGGCAATCTGCAAAGTCCCCGGCAGATAGGTGTCGTCGGAGTTAAGCCAGGCGAAAATATCGCCATCCGCCATACTGAAGCCCTTTGTCAGGGCGTCGGTTTGCCCTCTGTCCTTTTCACTCACCCACCGGCAGGTAATCCCCCGACAGTTAACCGGCCATTCTCCGCTTCGCAGGAGTGTGTCATACCGTTCTATGATATCGACGGAATTGTCGCTCGACCCCCCATCTACGATAATGTAGTCGATGGAGAAGTCACCCTCCTGACTGATGACGCTAAGGATGGTTTCGGCCAGGAATGATCCCTGGTTGTAGGATGGGGTGACGATGGAGAATTTCATCCCAAGGCTTTCTCGTACACGTTTACGGTTTGGCGGGCCATATTCTCCCAGCTGAACTGCCTGGCTCTGTCGAGGCCTTTCGTCTTCAACTCCTGTTGCAAGGAGTCATCGCTCCAGAGAGCCCATATCCGCTCCGCCATATCTTCGGCGAAAACCGGATCAAAGGTCACCGCCGCATTGCCGACTACCTCGGGGATAGAGGTTACATTGGAGCATACAACAGGACAACTACAGGCCATCGCCTCCACCAGGGGGATGCCGAACCCTTCATAGAGAGACGGAAACACCATCAGACGCGCGAGGTTGTACAGGCAGGGCAGATCTTCCTCCGGAAGATAGCCTAGCAGGACAACATCTTCATGTAACCCGAGCCGTCCGATTTCCCCGATAACATCGTCATTTGCCTCCATAGCTATGCCGCTCAGCACCAGCTGTCCGTCAAAGCCGTATCTCTCCTTAATTATTTTAAGGGCGGCCAGGAGCTTTTTATGATTCTTGTGTGGCCAGGTTGCCGCCGGATAATAGATGAAAGGCTTACGCAGGTTATACCTGGATCGTACGGATTCCAGAATATCCTGGTTGTCTATTAAGCGGAATTGCGGATTGTAGCCGATATGGATGGCGTCGATCTTCTCCGGTGCTATATCGTATCGGTCGGCAAGGCAGATCCTGGCATGCTCGGAAATGGCGATGATTCGGTTCGCCTGTTCGGCGGAAGAGCGGTAGAGCGCTCTTCTGAATCGAAGAGCACGGGATGAAAAGTACTCGGGAAAGAACTCGTGCTGCATGTCGATGAACGTGAGCACCGAAGGGATACGGAGCCCCATCGGATTGAGGAAGGAAAAGGGGTGATGGACGATATCCATGTCGAGGCGGTTCATTAGCGGGCGTATTATATCGAGCCCGATTGTGTCTCTGAGCGCTACCCTTAGATACCAGAGCGGGGATGGCTTGGCGTACAAACTCGGCAACGGGGTAAAATGGGGATTGGAAAGCATTAGAGAGTCAATATACCCTCTGTTGCAGAGCAGATAATAGTCATTGACGGTATCAATTTCCTGCAGCGACCTGACCAGGTTGCGGAAATACGTCTCCACTCCCCCCATCCTGCCTGGCGCAAATGATATTGCATTCAGGGCTATCTTCATCCATTCCCCTGGATTTTCATTTCGTTTGCGATCATCTCTTTTACAATTTCCTGGAAAGTTACTGTTCTTTTCCAGTTCAGTTTTTCCATAATTTTGCCGGGATTCCCGCAAAGCCGGACTTTTTCGGCCGGCCTGAATAATTTGGGGTCCATTTTCACATGTTTTTGATAATCCAGGCCGAGATACGAGAACGCCGATTCGACAAACTCCCTTACGGAATGCGTTTCTCCGGATGCGACAACGTAGTCGTCCGGAAGGTCGGCCTGCAGCATCAGCCACATCGCATTCACATAATCAGGAGTGTACCCCCAGTCGCGAAATGCATCCAGATTGCCAAGCTGTAGACTCTCCTGTAGTCCCAGTTTGATCCTCACCGCCATGGAAACGATCTTCCTCGTTACGAACTCATAACCTCGACGGGGAGATTCGTGATTGTAGAGAATGCCGGTGCAGGCAAACATCCCGTACTGCTGGCGATAGTTTTTCACCAGATGATAACTTGCAACCTTGGAAATGCCGTAGATCGAGCGGGGGTTGAATGGCGTCCGTTCATCCTGGGGTTCGATTTCCGCATTCCCGAACATCTCACTCGTTCCGGCAAAATAGACCCTGCAATGTGGCGCAAATTCTTTTATTGCAGCAAGCAGGTAATGAGTGCTGTTGACATTGTTGTTCAGGATCGAAATCTCGTCCTCGAATGAATAGCTGACAAAGCTGGATGCGGCCAAATGGTAGCATTCATCGGGCTGGAGATCCTTTACCAGTTTGATCATGGAGAGGACGTTATCGAGAGAAACTACATGGAGATGGATCTGGCCGAGGATATGCCGAAGATTTTTCAGTTTATGCTCAGTATCTTCAATGGCTGTTCGACGAACAATGCCATGTACTTCATACCCCTTGGAAAGTAGAAGATCGGCCAGATACGAACCATCCTGCCCTGGAATTCCTGTGATCAGCGCTCTTCGTCGTGACATGCAATGGCTCCGGTTATGGTCTTAACAAAAATAACCAATTATAAAGTTTTTTATTTCCCCAATATAATATCTGGCCCGGCGCGGCAACTTTTAGGTACTCCGCACAACCTGAATATCCTGACCTGTTCGGCGATTATGCCATGGACGCCACGCATTGTTAAGCCGCTGAAAGAGTGCCTCATATTGCAATGAAACCCGTTCCGGCGCTCTATTCATGTTTGTCTCCGAGTGCCGCTATCCACTCGGCATATTCAGCCGTCCCGGTCGGCGACCAGGAGCTATCCGGAAGATCGCCCCCCGTCCTGAGAAGGAAGATTTGCCAGATAATTTTGAACAGCCAGCCGCTCTTGCCCCGCAGAATCGCCATTCGCAGATAATCTGCGGCTTCCGCGCTCCGCCCAGAGTTTTTGAACAGCAGCGACCGCTTCAGGATTTGCAGAGAGGTCAAGTTGTCCGGTTCGTGCAGCACCCACTCCTGCGAACGCCCTTCACTTCTACGTTTCAAACTCCTACCGATGTTTGTATACGTTGGATCTGCATGGTAGACTAACATCCCATGATGGTGTGAAATTATATATCCCTGCGCCTGGCAGCGGCGGGAAAAATCAACGTCCTCCTCCTGATAGAAAAACTTGTCAGGATTCCAGGAGACGCTTCTAGCCAGATGACTTTTCATGACCCAACCACCTCCACCGGTCATGTAAACAAAATCATCATCCTCATCTTCGTCCAGAAACGCCTGCCCTTTGGGACCGCCGGTCGTGACATGGTCAAAGTATCGCCCACCGTCAGGGAGCCTTATCTGTGAGGTCAGAATATCGAATGGCTTGCTGTAGGCCATAAAAGCGGCATACCAGCGCGGCGAAAGGATAATATCGTCGTCTAGCAGCACGATATTCTCATACTGCGCAAGGGCTACAGCCCTGTTCCTCATTTCGCCAAGCCTGCCTTCAGCGGCGGCATCCTCTGCCGCCACGTAAACGATTCCTGGCTCGGCATGATATGCACCAGAAATGATGATTTCATACGTGGCAACAGACTGTGCCTGAATGCTCCGGATGACCATCCTGAGTAGTTCTGGCCGTTTGCCGTTCGTTATAATACAAAAGGAATGCGACATGGCTTAAACCCAGAGCCGTTTCAGTTTAAAGATAAATCTGTCCAGATCCCAGTTATAAACAAAGTGTCTCGGTATTTGGTAGGGATCGGTCCAACGATGCGCCTCACCCTGGAATGCCGCCGCAGCTTTAAGATAACCTGCTTCATTGCAGATCCGGGCCGATGTCGTGTCGAAATCCGCTCTTTTCCCGAACGGATAGGCAAACAGCGTGATCTCTCTTCCAAGGAGCTTTTCCAGTTCCGTTTTCGATCCGACGATCTCTTGCCGTTGTTCCTCTTCCGGGAGAGTGGAGAGCCGGGGGTGCGTCACGGAGTGCGCCCCAATGGTTACTTCCGCATTGTCTGCCAGTGTCCGCAATTCGTCGCCGGTCAAAAGCCGGTTGATGTGAGCCTCCGGACAATTCCCGCCGGCCCAGCCAACTACCTGCCGAAGCCATTCGACCCTCTGCTCCTTCGTGCCGCTCATGAAAAGGGAATGCATGTCCCGAAACATCGCCACTCGATCTTCAGCGGTCAAGGTTGGCCATTCCCTGCCATGACGAGAATCCTGCAGGGAAAACCGGGCGGGATAGCCGCCCAACCCTGAGAGCATCCTTTCCAGGGCATCCCACCAGAATTCGTTGCGGGCGTCTATATTCCCGGCAGTTATGAAGAAGGTGGCAGGCACTCCCATCTCTTTCAGGATCGGAAGCGCTTCGGTCAGATTATCCGCATAACCGTCGTCAAAAGTGACGACGACGGCCGGCGTGTCAAGCTGCTCCCAATTTTCCTCAAACCTGACGATCCGGAAATTACGCTTAACGTAATCCATCTGCGCCCGGAAATTGTCCGGGGATACAACTACCGAGTTCATATCGGACAGTCTGGAGGTCACGCGGTGATAGCAGAGGACAACCACCGGACAGTCGATGATATTGCAGATCAGGCTCTTGATGTTGCGCAGCCTCGAACAGAGCAGCCTGGCATGACCCAAGGCTCCAGTCATCGCGCTTTCCTGGCAACTATCGTGATTATCATCGGGTAGTTGCGGTCGTGATCGTCAAGAAGTGCAGGAGCCGGCAACTCTTCGAGGGGTACCCCCTGCAGCAGTAACGTTGCGGAGAGTGCATTGCCGAAACTCGCTATTTCCACGCCGCCTGTAAAAACCGGCTCAAACAGCTTGGTAACCGAATCGACGGTGAACCTCCAATACTCTCCATAACGGTCGGCGTCATAACGGCTGATCTGGCTGATTCCCGGCACGGTGGCCAGCAGTACCCCCCCCGGTTTGAGCAGCCGGAATGCCCCGGCCACCGCTTTCTGAATCTCGAAGGTGTACTGGAATGTCTGGGCGCAGATGAAACAATCGAACCGGTTTTCCGGCAGCGTGGCGCTGTCGGTCAGATCGCCGATAATGGCGTTGGCATCGGCATCGGTGCCTAGAGCCGCATGTTGCAGGACATTGCAAGAGTCTGCCCCACCCTGGGAGAACTTCCTGCTGTAACTGCTGTCGCCAACCTCCAGAACCTTTCCGCTTATCAGCCCCCCCTGCTCCCTGAAAAAGTTTTCAATGTAATAACGGTCTACCGGGGTGCCACGGTCAAAGCCGAAGCAGGAGCTTACCGGAGACGCCCTGGTCAGATCCCCGAATTGTACCGGACATTTTTTCCGGAGCAGAATCCGCAGAATTCCGGCAAGCAGCTGGAGTAATTGTTTCATCATATCCGCTCCGTCAGATGACCGCCTGACATTTCCATCCTGACTATCTCGCAACTAATTTCGCAAGGCACTTCTTAACCCGAAGGCTGAGGCTTTTTCTGAAGACAACCAGCAATAGATTCAGTTTGTAGCGTAAAGAGGGCGCTGATCCAAAATTGTTGCAGCTGAAACAGATCGATTGAATCTGCGGCCTGTAATCTTCTATCAGAAAACGTGAGCGGGCATCCAGATATTTTCGGCTGTACCAGATATCATCGAAAGAGTCCGCCAGCAAATCGCCAAAAACATTTCCGTGATCCCATACCATGCAACATGGCATAACTTTTCCATCGACTGTCACGATGATGCGGGTAAACAAATCTTTGCATACCCCCGGAAACAGCGGAAAGTGACGTTCACCCCGGTAGCGCTCGGCAATATAGCTTTCGTTTGCCGGCAACCAATCAGTCATTCTCTCCTCTATGGTTTGACCAAGAGTCACATCCGGCAACTCGTCGTCAAGATCGATAGGACGAATATCAAGCGCTATATTCAGATCCTTTGCAATTTTTTGCGCTGATGTAATTTCATGCTCATTGAATTTATTGACGAGAAACTGCCAGATTATTTCCGGCTTCGTACGGTTTAAACGTTTTTTGGCTTCTATCAGCTTTTTAATATTGGCCATGACCAGATCATAGTCGCCACCAACTCTGTAATGTGAATAGGTTTCCTGGGAGGCCCCGTCGAGGGATACAAACAATTTTTCCAGTCCGGAGGTAGCTATATCTTCAAAAAAGTCGTCCGGCTTGGAAAAACTGAAATGGCTGCTGACTACTACTTCAATATTTCGATCATAGGCGAGCCTTATCATTGCGAACAGATCCGGGTTTAAAAACGGTTCCCCCGATCTGTAGAGTTCAAGGAGGCTGATGAATGGTACTTTATCGAGAATAGCCTTGAATATCTCAAGAGACATTATCTTTGGGGGATAATCCAGGAGTTGTACCCCTGTTGGACATAACGGGCATTTAAGCTGACAGAGATTGCTGACAGGTTCAATATTGATGATTCCGGGACGGGGAATTTTACTGCTTGCAAGAATAGAGGTGATGAGGGAATCGACTTTAGAAGTTACCAAATTAGTTTTTGACATTGTCGTTATCAATTGCCCCTGCATCTTTCGCAATAACGGCAGATTGTCTCAACTGAGGGGTCATGCATGCTTTGACATATCCTGTCATACTCTGCAGAGTCATGCAAGGTTTCATAGGAGTGCTCAAAGAGGTTCCCCAGTTTATGCTGCAGAGACCAATCCATGCAACAGAGATAAACATCGCCATTTGGCATCATGACATTCTGGTTGAATAAATTATCCGATATGGCGCATCTTATAGCACCTTTGCGACGCCCCAGAGGTTTGATAACCCTGTCGGCTACATTGTTTGCACGTGTCAATATGGGAGGTCTGCAGATCCTTGGCACCTCTTTTTTTATTTTCTCGGACAATCTTCCCATATGATAAATCGCATTGTCAAATTTGACGATTCCGGCAAAAAGCTCGTATGACTGGAGCCATTTGCTCTCATCATGCACTTTGAAGTTGGTATCATCAGGAAGGTGAATGGTGCATGCCGAAAAATGTATCTCTTTAATAGTTTCAGCATCCTCCGTTGTAAACCCGGCCAAGGTTGTGTACAACACAATCTGATACCCCTTCCGGTAGGCGTAAAGCATCATTTTGGAAGAATCACGATTCAGGAACGGTTCCGAAAATCCCGAGAAGTCCAATCGAACCTGTTTAGGGATATTTTCAAGCACCTTGCAGAAGTCGTCATAGGTCAGGTGATGTTTCCCCTTATAGGCGCTCTTCCATTTGTCCTGGGGACAAATTTTGCAGGAAACGGCACAGGGGAATACCGTCGTTATTTCCAGGGTCGAGTAACTCTCTTTTTTACGAGACGCCCCTGAGAAATTTCGGAGAAAAGGAATTTTGTCTATAATACCCATAAGCTTCTTTCGATGAATGCAGCGGATCAGAAATGGGAAGCATCTTTCAACTCCCCTTTTGAAAGGCTACCAGTAACACCCTTTTTCTATTCTATCCTTGTTTGCAGGAGTTTCGCCATCAAGAGGGCGAACCCAGTGTTCGTTGAACAACTTCGCCGTGGTAGTGGCATACGCCGGGTCAACTTCCCATCTTTTCCCCTTGATTCCGAAAAGGATTTGAGTCACTCCTCCCAGATGGATTGCCTGCTTTCCCAGCTTCTTTGCAAATGCAGCCAAGGGGAGTCCGTATGCTCCGGCGCCGATAATGCAGATATCGAAATCAACCTTTGCCATCTCTTCGCACATGTAGTCATAGGCGTCGAACCATGTGGCGAAATTTACCTTTGAACCGCCAATTGACTGGACCGACTTGATTGTCTTCAGATCGAAATCGGGCAGCACATCGGGAGAAGAGAAGAGAAACCTTCTCTTCTCCTTGTACTGTTTTATGATGGATTCGGCGAAGGGGTGGACGACCAGCACCTTCCGCCCAGCCAGCCTGCCGCTCCAGGGATCGGTAAACCGGAATGGCTCCAGACAGTCGAAATCTACCAGTTCCGCCTCCCTGCAATAGTTGTTGCAGATGACATTTTCATACTGATTGAACCAAATCCCCATGACATCGACATGGGACAGATGTTCCAGGAAATTTTTTGCGAAAGCGTCGAGGGAGTCATCGTCGACCGGAAAGAAGCCGGCGTTATTGGCCATGGCAGAACAGATTTTACGGCCGTACCCTCTCCTCTTCTCCCCTCTCTTTTCAAGATAATGGCGGAGGCAAGCCAATTCCACCGATCCGACCCTGGCAACCATCACCGGTTCATTCCGGGAGATCAGTTCCTTGATCCGGTCATGCCCCTCCTCACCCAGCAGTATCTGTTTGCGGTATCCCGGTCCGCGCCATCTGAGCATGTCCACCTTGGTTATTTTGACGAGATTCAGCTTTTCCATCGTTCCAAGGAGGAGATTCATCCTGAGCAGAGCACTCTTTATGCGGTCTGAAACAGATTCCACTTTGCACCTTGATCTTCAACCGTCAATGATCGGGACAGAATCATACCGGGGGAGACAAAAATTCCGTCAAGTTACAGCAACTTCGGCCCAACAGATAGAAACGCCCTCTTATAAAGTTCAAGCAGATCCCTGCGAAAAATACAAGGTATGACGACGACGGAAACGGATTCGGCAATGATGATGGAATAAGGGGCGCCCATAACACCGAATCTGCTGATAAGAACGGTACTTAAGATAACGCTGATGATCGCCGACAGAGCCGTGGCGAACAGAGTGACGCTCCTGACATTATTGTTAGCTACCCAGAGAGCCTGCGCACCCCCCTGAAAAATGAACAGGTTCGAGAAGACATGTATTCTAAGAATTGCAGCTGACTCCTGGTACTGGGAACCATACATCGCTTCAATGATCCAAGGCGCTGTCAGCGCGGTTGCCGATGATCCGACTAGCGCCAATATACCGAAAAACCGGAAAATTGTCACTAGCGCATTCTGGTACTCCTTTTCGTCCCGAACTTTTTTCCTCGCAACGAACGGCGAAAGAGTGATCAGCAGGGTCATCGGTATCATGTTCCACGCCTGGGAAACGGGGAGCGCCGCCGCGTAAATGCCGAGTTCCCGCTCTCCCAGCAGTTCCTTGAGCATGATCTGGTCGACCCTGGAGAAGGTTGCGATCATGAGTCCTGTGACAATAAAGGGCCAGCAGCTGTGCATCTGGTTTTTTGCGTTTTGGAAGTGGGCCCGCCAGTAACCGCGTGTCGGATGGCGCCGGTAAGCGACGGCCAGCCCGAGTGCGACCAGAGCGCTTTCGAGGCAGATGACCCCCGCGAAGGCTACCAAGGGCGCCTTCACGAGGAGAAGCGCGACTTTCACTCCGGTGGAAAACAGGAAAGCGGCCACTCTTGCAACGACTGTTCTACGGCTCTGGCTTTGGCTCTGAAACCAGAGGTCGACCGTGTCGGCAGCACGGAAGACCAACGTTGCGCCGACGATGGCCGTAATCAGGACGAGTTGGTCATCTCCCCCGTGGAACATGAGCATCGCGATGACGGCTGCGCCCCAAGAGAAAACCCCAAAAATTATTCGGAGCCAGAGGGCGGTGCCGAGGATGACCGAGGCATCCTCCCGTTCCTGGACAATGTCCCGCACGATGAAAGGATCGCTTTCCAACCCGGCAATGACCTGGAAGAAGGCAATGAAGGAAATGACATAGGCTAGCTCGCCGAATCTGGCGGGTTCCAGGTAGCGTGCGACCAGGGCTCCGACGATCAGCCCGACCCCCATACGCAAAACTCTGTCAAACAGCAGCCACCCTGTGTTGCCGATAGCCATCTGGACCTGCTGTCGGCCATGCAGCCATTCCCGAAGAATTTCCGGCAGGTATTTGGTCCATGAGGCGTTCAAGGTTTTTCAAACCCTTTAATAATTTGGTTGTCTGTCAAGATTGTTCCTTGAACCTCGCTCTCAATTATGGCCGCAACTTCACTCGGCGAGGGCCAGCCGGGCAGAACTTGATCCGACCAATATTCCGGCTTTGGCCGGTATCCGCGAGGGGCTGATCGTGACGACAGGGCTGTTACGGCGGGGGGAAGCCATTCCGAGATATTGGAGCAACGGGATAACGCCAAGGTCCGGCAGCCGAGATATGCGGCGAGATGCATCGGACCGGAATCGTTAGTAACAACGTATCGCGCAGTTCGCAGCTTCTCCACCAGTTCCCGCCATCCGGGCCTTTGCACCATTTCAGCCAAGATCCGATCCGGAAGCGGATCGCTTGGCCCTGCCAAAATCTCCACACGATTTCCGGTACTACTCAAAAGCTGGGCCAGCTCTGCTACGTTGGGATACTGCTTGGAACGCCATTGTGCGCCAACATGGATCAGTACGGGAGCATTCTCCTTTTTCTCCGGATGGAGTGCGTAGGCGGACTCGAGCTTGCTGAACGGGATACCGGCTGCTGCCGCCCAGGCGCGGTAGCGATTGCGAACCGCCAGATATCCATGTTTGAAGGGGAGGTCAACCAGCGAAATTTTCCGGGCGCAGAATGGAATCCAGCCGGTAAAATTGAAGGGGAGATCCCGAAAAAGCCTCTGTGCTGCAACCCAGTCCCGGATATCTCCCCGAATGCTGATGACCTCACTGATTTTGTTCGTATCCGATATAAATGCTGACGGAGTCGAAGCGGCGTCGCCGAGAGAGAAGAATTTTTTGTCCGTTCGCCAGACGTAGGGAAGATCCAGGGGGAGCATGTTAAGGGAACTCTCTGACGCCAGCGTTAATACTTCATGCCAGCGGCTGTTGCAGGCGAGGATGAAACGTTCAGGTGCGAGCCTGGCGACGGATGCGGCGATGAATGCATCACCGAGGTTCCAGGGCTCAAATAGTAAAATCAACTTCAACTCCAATGACTTAAGCTTATTGTAAAGAAGTTTTTTATGATGGTTTACTTCTACCGCCGGATATATGATCGCCCTCTTTTGAAAACTCCAGCTTCTTCACTCTATACTGGACATCCTCCATAAGCCGGCGGTTTACCGCCAGCAGGTCCGCCAGGAAAGCGGTCAGCATGGTCTGGAAACCGACTCCCAGAAGTATGGATGATAATATCAAGGACTGAACATGCCCGGCGCCATCGCCGATGAAATAGTAGTAGAGGTATCTGATGCCCCCCGCCAACCCCAGAGATAAAACCGTTAAGCCCACCCCCATAAAAAATCGGAAGGCTTTGTATACGACGAAGATCCTTACGATAGTAACCAGGGATTTTCTGAGATAAGAGGAAATGCTCTTCACCAGGCGCGACGGGCGCAACGCCCTGTTGACCCTTACAGGAACCGAAGTGATGGCAATTCCTTTCTGGCCTGCCTGGATTATCGATTCCAAAGTATATGTATAGTCATTGAACACATTGAAGCGCATGGCGGCCTCGCGTGTCATGGCCCTGAAACCGCTTGGGGCATCCGGAATGTCTGTCCTGCTGACTAATCGCACAACGGCGCTGCCGATCTTTTGCAGAATTTTCTTTACCGGAGAAAAGGAACTGATTTTGTCGATCGGTCGCGCACCGATGACGACATCGGCTTTTCCGGCGAGTATCGGGGCTACCAGCGCAGGAATGTCGGCAGCCATATACTGATTGTCAGCATCTGTGTTAACGATGATATCAGCCCCCAACCTCACGGCCGCATCCAGTCCGGCCAGAAATGCTCTGGCAAGCCCCTGATTGCTGGTGAAACTTACGATATGGTCAACCCCGGATTTTATAGCTACTTCAGCAGTATCGTCAGTACTGCCGTCATTGATGACAAGCCACTCGACAGAACTAAACCCCGGCAGTTCGCGGGGCAACTCTTTCAATGTAACGGGCAGCGCCTCCGCCTCATTGAAGCATGGTATCTGGATGAAGAGTTTCATATATTTCTCCGGCTGATTCATCACTGCTCAGATAATTTCATCGACAACGTTATGCCTGTAACAGTGCCCCATAGACGACGGTATATCACTTTTTAGCAAGAATTGCCCATTATTTTCCTGTACGGTCCCAGTCGTCGCAGCATTAGATATTTATTCCGTTTCCATCTTGAAACCATGAACTCTTATCAGGGAAGGCGCCCTTTGAAATGGCTGGATTTTAACGTTTTAACATGCTAACGTCGCAATTAATCAAGGGCGTATATCATTCTTTTTATCAGGGCCGGGGAGATATCTAATAAAAACTGCAGCAAACAATAAAAAAATCCTGTTCGTCACCCCCCCTTATCATAGTGGCGTGGATGAAATTGCCGGCCGCTGGATTCCGCTCGGTTTTGTCTATCTTGCCGCTGCTGCCCGCCAGGCAAATCTGGGCGCAGAAATCTACGATGCCATGGCCAAGGGTCATGCGTACGCTGAGATTGAACACCGTTTTCGCGAATCCATGGCCGATTACACCGCTTCCACTGCGGTTACCTCTACCATCAGCGACGCCGTAAAGACTCTTGAACTTGCCAAGAGGATCAAACCTGACACCGTAACCATCCTGGGTGGTGTGCACCCGACATTCATGTTTGAAGAGATCCTCACAAGCTCTCATGCAGTCGATTACATAGTTATCGGCGAGGGTGAAGTCACACTGCGGCATTTGCTGGAGACGCTGGAGACGGGCGGCGACCCGGCGGCGGTCCCCGGTCTGGCCTTCCGGCGGGATGGTGCGATTGTCAAGACGGAGAGGCGCAGTTTCATCGAGAGTATTGATGATCTTCCGGCTGCGTGGGATCTTCTCGACTGGGAGGAGTATTACAGCTCAGTGATTCCCGGTTCCCGCCTGGGAGCGATCAGCACCTCCAGAGGCTGTGATCATGGCTGCACATTCTGCTCCCAGCAGAAGTTCTGGGAGAACTCCTGGCGCGCCCGTGACCCTCAAAGGGTAGCCGACGAACTGGAATATCTGTATAGGACGTACCACGTAAACGTCTTTATGATTACGGATGAGTTTCCCACAAGGAGCCGGGAGCGTTGGGAAGCTCTCCTTGATGCTGTTATATACAAGGATATACCTGTTTATCTGTTGATGGAAACCAGAGCCTCGGACATCATCAGGGACAGGGAGATCATTTGGAAGTACCGGAAAGCAGGAATCATCTACATCTCGGTAGGCGTTGAAACAGCCGGCCAGCCTACCGTTGATGCAACGAATAAAGAGCCGGTTTCAGAAGAGATGAAGCAGGTATTTGATATTCTCCGTGAAGAGGAGATAGTGTCCGAGGCATCTTTCATGGTCGGTTTTCCCGAGGAGACTTCCGAGAGCATAAATAAAACCATGCAACTGGTCAAGCGGTACAACCCGGACATTGCGAACTTTTTTACGTTTACCCCCTGGCCGTATTCAGACGGCTACAATGACTTGAAACCACTTATTCGGATCGATGATTATGCAAAATACAATCTGGTTGATCCTGTCCTGGAGCCGCACAACATGAGCATTCTTCAGATTGAAGTTGCGATCGCGGATGGCTACCGTCGTTTTTACATGGGAAAGATTATAGAATATATGACCATGAAGGGCACCTTCAAGCGAGACTATCTGATGCGCATCACCAAACTGTTCATGGGAAGCTCCTTTGTCATGAAAAAACTGGGGATTGGCATACTCGGCAAGATCCCGGCTAAGATGGAAGAGATGAGACGGGGGCGAAGCTGAGGGCTGAAGGCTGAGGGCTGTTTGGAATGCATTAACCTTCAGCCTTCAGCCTAATAACCTGATTTTGGAGTAATTCATGTCCCCATCCATAAACAACCAGGGCACGGTGCTGATAGTCGAAGACGACCGCAATACCGCCGCGCTGGTTGCAGCGTATCTTGAGCGCGAGGGTTTCAGGACTCTGGTTGTCCACGATGGCGGAGAGGCGATTCAGGCCGCCGGCGAATGCAATCCCGTTTTAGTGATCCTCGACGTCATGCTGCCGAACATGGACGGTTGGGAGATCTGCCGTTCCCTGCGAAAGATTTCCGAACTCCCTGTCCTGATGCTGACCGCGCGGGAAGAGGAGGTAGATCGTGTTGCGGGGCTGGCGATGGGAGCCGATGATTACGTGGTCAAGCCGTTCAGCCCCCGCGAGTTGGTGGAGCGGGTGAAAGCGATCCTGCGCCGGAGCAGGCCGGCCTCCCCCCCTTCCCTGTCGCTGCTCTCTTTTGATGGGCTGGAACTGGATATGGAGAAGCACAAGGTCACTCGCGACGGTCGCGCCATTGCGCTGACATCGTCGGAGTTCAAACTTCTGAAGGCGCTGATGAGTTCGCCCGGCAAGGCCTTTTCCCGGGAGGAGCTCCTGAACCACTGCTATCGGCACGGCGAGGAGGTCATCGACCGGGTCATAGACGTTCACATTGGAAAACTTCGCCAAAAAATAGAGGACGATCCTGCCATGCCCCGTTTCATCCTGACAGTGCGGGGGCACGGATATCGCTTCAGTGAGGATGATGAGGTATAAAGGTAATTAGGCTGAAGGGTGAAGGTTAAAACAAAATCCTTCAGCCTGACCCCCTTCAGCCTAAAGGGGTAATTCATGCGACAGAGGCTGCTCTGGAAATTATTGATTGGCCATATTGTACCGATCTTCGCGATTTTTGCAATGGTTGTCTGGCAAGCCGTAGATCGGCGTGCGGCAGAGTATTACAAGGAGTTGGCAGAACGTTTCCATGTCTCGCCGGTCGATGCGCATAACAGGTTTCTTGAGGCCATCCACCACCACATGTTCTGGGGGGTTCTCGTTGCGCTGGCCTTTACCCTGCTCTTTACCTATCTCTTGACCAGCTGGGTCTTGCGCCCCCTGTTACAGATCACCGCCATCACCAAAAAGGTTGCCGACGGCGATTATTCCGAAAGAGTCAACGTGCTGTCCCGCTATGAAGGGGGGCAGCTTGCCGATGCCTTTAACCACATGGCCGAGAATCTGGAGATGATTGAACGGCTTCGGAAGAACATGGTGGCCGACATATCCCACGAACTGCGAACTCCGCTGACCAATCTGCGCGGTTATCTGGAAGGGTTGAGCGATTCCGTCATACCGCCAACTCCGGAGACCTTCCGGATGCTTGAGCAGGAGGTTCTGCGCCTTGTCAACCTGGTCGAGGATCTCCAGCAACTGGCGAGAGCAGATGCCGCCAAGTCATTTCTCGATTGCCAGGAACTCTCCCTCCACGAACTGCTGACCCAGATCATGGACCTTTATCGGCCGAACTTCCAGGAGAAGGAGATTAACGTGCAGTGGCAACTCGATCCGGACGGCGATCTGGTGAAGGCGGATCGGGACAAGCTGTTGCAGGCGATTCGCAACCTGGTCGACAATGCCTGGAAATACACCCCGCCGTCCGGACGCGTCACGATTTCGGAGCAGCGTACCGCCGGCGGCGTAAAGATCGTCTTCACCAACAGCGGCGCAGTGATCGCGGCAGATGATATTCCGTATCTGTTCGAACGCTTTTTCCGGACGGATCGTTCGCGCTCCCGAAATGCGGGAGGTGCGGGTATCGGACTGGCGATCGTCAAGGAACTGATCGAGGCGCATGGCGGCACCGTTGGCGCTGAAAGCGACGAAAACGGCACACGCGTATGGTTCGTACTTCCGAAGTCAGGCTGAAGGTAGAAGGCTGAAGGCTTTTAGGAAACCTTCGGCCTTCAGCCTTCTACCTTCTCACCTGCCTTTCTTTACCAAATCTTTACATTACCATTATCCTCTCTTTACCTTTACCTGTTAGTGTAGCGAGCGATAAATCAGGTAAATAGACTGAAGGCTGAAGGTACTAAAAAATACTTCAGTTTTTAACCTTCGGTCTTCAGCCTTCAGTCTTCAGCCTTCAGTCTTTAGCCTAATACACGAACGGGAGAAATTAATGAGCAAGATACTTTTTGTAACAGCACCTTATCACTGCTGGGGAGTTCAGGTTGTCGGGAACTGGCCCCCTCTGCATCTCGCCTATCTCGCCGGAGCGGCAATTGAAGCGGGACACGAAGCCAGAATATTTGACGCGATGAACAAAGGCCTTAACTTCGATGATATCAGGCAGGAAATAGAACGATTCCAACCCGATTACGTCATGACCCTGGATTATCTTCCGGTTACCGGCGCCATCAGCACCGCAACGGTTCCCGACGCCCTCAAGATTCTGGATGTTACCAAAGAGGTAAATCCGGCCATTGTCACCTTGCTGGGAGGCCCTCATCCCACGTTCATGTTTAATGAAATCCTTGAAGACGACAAAAACCACGTGGATTATATCCTGAAGGGAGAACCGGAGCAGACGCTGAAACAACTGCTTGCCGCGATTCCCGAGGGAAAGGGAAAAAGCGTCAAGGGGATCGCCTATCTGGAGGGGAACCAGGTAGTATCAAATGAAAATCAAGCCCATATAGTCGAACTGGACTCCCTGTCTGCAGCATGGCATCTGCTGGATTGGGACGACTACCAGTACCGCGTCGCGCCCGGCGGCAGAATGGCTTCTATCCTTACCTCCCGCGGCTGCGATATGGGGTGCGCTTTTTGCAGCCAACGGATGTTCTGGCGCGAGGATTGGCGATGCAGAAAACCGGAAAATGTTATCGAAGAGATGGCGCATCTGATCGATACCTATGATATCAGCTTTTTTACGTTGATCGACGCCTACCCGACGAAACACCGGGACCGCTGGGAACTGTTTCTTGACCTGTTGATCGAGCGGAAGTTAGGAGTCCTTCTCCTGATAGAAACCAGGGTTGAAGATATCATCAGGGATGCGGACATCCTGCACAAATACCGTGATGCCGGGATCATCCACATTTACATCGGCGCAGAGAGCGCCGATAAGGACACCTTGAACAGCCTGAACAAAGGCACCAGTTTCGAACAGAACAAGCAGGCATTGGACCTCTGCCGCGAAAACGGCATCATTACGGAGGCATCGTTCATGATCGGCTTTCCGAACGAAACCTGGCACTCCATACAAAACAACATTGACTCGGCCATCTACTTGAATCCGGATATTGCCGTATTTCCCGTGGTCACTCCGATGCCGTTCACCCCGATACACGCGGAGATGAAGGATCGGATCAGGGTATGGGATTACTCAAAATACAACCTGGTGACCCCGATAATCGAGCCCTTGGAGATGAGCATGGACGAAATAACGCAGGCGCTCGGCACCTGTTACATGCAATTTTACAGTAATAAAGTGCAGGAAATCGTCGCGTTGGAAGACGGTTTTAAAAGGAGGTACATGCTCAGCGCATTCAAACTGATGATGAAAGACCACGGAAAATATTTCGATTTCGCCGGTTCTGAAATGCCGATGCATTTCACTACGGACGCATTCAAGAGTTATTGAGGAAATAAGGCTGAAGGTTGAAGGTTGAAGGTTGAAGGTTGAAGGTTGAAGGTTGAAGGTTAAGAAAGGCAGGCTAAAGGTTTTACTTCGACCTTCAGCCTGCCTTTGCTTCAACCTTTTATCCTTTCATACGCATCATACCGGAGATGGCTCCGCTCAGGAAGGCGATCAGCCAGCAGGTATAGATGCTCAGGCTGACGCGATGGAAGACGCGGTTAGCCACCTCGGCCCTGTGTGACAGCGAGGCGACCAAAGCCAGTATGAAATGGAATGCCATCCCGACCAGCGAGGCGATGCCGGTGATGTTGTGCCATTCGGGAGCCTTGCCGTAGGTATGCGCGAACAGGTTCATCTGGTGGGTTCCCAGGTAATCGCATAAGAGGCCGATGCCGAAAATGATCAGATGCTTCCGGTGCAGTCCATGTTTCCGCCCGCTGAATACCGCCCAGGTGTAAAATATAAGAGCCAGATTCATCCAGATTACAGCTTGTATCAGCATCTACAAATCCTCTTGCTCTTTAAAAATATCTGCGCCGGTGAGTTCCACTCGCAGGCTTCTTATCTCGATATTGCAATAGTTGCTGTTTATAGCATTATTGCAATAAATCCAAAAGCCTCTTGTCCTGATTTTGTTGTAGAGCATGGTCGTCTTGTGGCATAAAGGCCTATCTGTTTAAATTCAGACTGAGGGTATGGTTTTGATACCAACTATTTTTCGACTGAAAGTCAGATTTGCATTAATTGTCTTGACCCTGATGCTACCGGCGTTGCCGGCTCAGGGCATCGTCTTCATGTGGCGTGATTCAGCCGGGATTGTTCATTACACCAATAAAGAGCATGAGATACCCGCCCGTTATAAAGCGAGGGCCAAGCCTCTTTATCCTGAAGCCGGGGATTCCGCTCCAGGCCAGAGCAGTAGCCAGAACAGTAACCAGATTGCCAACCAGAGCGGGCAGAAAGAACCGGCATCCGTAATAGCGCCGGCGCCAATCAACACCTCGACGGTAAACGCCGCGAGAAAAACCAGGAAGCCCCGGGTGAGAAGTTCTGAAGAGGAATAATGAAAAAGCTCCTGTTCTACATATTTCTGGCTATCACCGCCTACCTGGCCTACATAGGCATTTCACTGGCGCTGATGCCGTCGGTCGCAGAGTTGGCGGACAAGAAGTTCAACAGCACAATCCAGGTGAGAGATTGGCAAGGAAAGTACCACAATTTTGTGGTCGGACCCAAAAACCGTAACTGGACTCCGTCCGGCCGCATCCCTCCCGAGATGAAGTGGGCAGTGATTCTGGCGGAAGATGCCAACTTTTACCGGCATGACGGTTTTGACGTTAAAGCCATCAAGAATGCCATTAAGTATGATCTGGAGAAGAAGAGCCTGAAACGGGGGGCCTCGACGATTACCCAGCAGACCGCCAAGAACCTGTTCCTGTCGCGGGAAAAGACCATTACACGCAAACTGAAGGAAATATACCTGGCCTACCGGATGGAGCAGGAGTTGACCAAGGGGCGCATCATCGAGTTATATCTGAACGTAGTTGAATTGGGGCCGATGGTCTATGGCATCGGGCATGGCGCCCAATATTATTTTAACAAACCGGCCTCGGCGCTTACACCCCGCGAATGCGCCTTTCTTGCCGCGATGCTTCCCGGTCCGAGGCTGGCCTACAACCCCTATAAAAATCTGGGCAGGGTCTTGAAGCGCTCCGACATGATCCTCAGACTGCTGCGCCAAAAGGGCGTTCTGGGCGAAACGGAGTATCAGGCGGCCCTGGCGGAATCGCCCAATGTGGGGAGGATGCAGGTTAAGGTAGACGAAAATATAAACAGACCGCCGGTTTTTGCTGAGTTGTCTTCGGCCGCTAAAGAGAGTACTGGCAAGCCACTAGAAAAGGAACAGGAAAAGAGGGAAGAGACAGAGAATCTCGCGCCAAAACCGCTTCCGGATATCTCACCGGCAACTCCCGCCGAAAGCCAGGCCGACAAGAAATGACGGAAAAAACCGACCTTAAAAATTTGCCGTTGCCCGCACTCGAGCAGTTTCTAAAAGGGCAGGGCAAAGAGCGCTTCCGGGCTCTCCAGGTATTTAAATGGATTTATCAGCAAGATGCCGGCAGTTTTGAGGTGATGACCAACATCTCCAAAAACCTCCGCAAGGAGCTGGCCGAAACAGCCTTCATCAGCAACTTGGAACCGGAAGCGGTGGAGGAGGGAAGCGACGGGACGCGCAAATATCTTTTCAACCTGGGAGATGGCAATGCTGTCGAATCGGTACTGATCCCTATCGAGGGGCGCAATACGCTCTGCCTCTCATCCCAGGTCGGTTGTGCCATGGCTTGCGAATTCTGTCTGACCGGCACCTTCAGGCTGACACGGAACCTGACCACGGCCGAGATTGTAAATCAGATCATGGCCGTAAAACGCGATATGTTCGAGAATCCTCCAGCCATGCAGGCAGGCGGAGGGGAACTTCCTGAAAATGACGATGATAGCGACGACAGTGATGACAACAGCCTGGAGTCGCCGGCCAATATCCGGAATATCGTTCTGATGGGGATGGGCGAGCCGCTCAACAACCTGGACAATGTCATCCCGGCCATACAGATCATGCTCGACGGAAACGGGTTACAGCTCTCGAACCGGCGGGTGACGCTCTCAACCTGCGGCCTCGTTCCGGAAATGGCGCGACTGGGACGGGAAATTCCGAACGTCAATCTGGCTGTTTCGCTGAACGCCACGACCGATGAGCTGCGAGACCGGATCATGCCGGTAAACCGGAGTTACCCGTTAAAGGCTCTCTTGCAGGCATGCAGGGAGTTTCCTCTTCCGGGCCGCCGCAAGATAACTTTTGAATATGTCATGCTGGGGGGGGTAAACGATTCGCTGGAGGATGCCAAGCGGCTTTTGCGCCTGACGAGCGATATCCCGAACAAGGTTAACCTGATCCCCTTCAACGAACATGAGGGATGCGGGTTCAAAGCCCCCACCCGCAGGGCTATCGACGCTTTTCACAAATATCTGATAGACCGGCACGTAACTGTCATCACCCGTGACAGCAGGGGAGGAGATATATCGGCGGCCTGTGGACAGTTGAAGGGGAAGCTGGAAAAGAAACTGCTTCTCACCCCGGAGTCACTCAGAGCAGAGAGAAGAGTTAAAGAAAAATAGTAACAAGGCAAGATCGTGAAAAACGGAGAGACCTCCGAGGCTTTTAAAGCCTCGGAGGTCTCTGCTTAAAAACTATTTAAACTCTTTATTACAGCTGCGGACGTCTCGAACGGTACTCGATCACCGGCTCCGGACGCTGTCCACGGCGTGGCGCGGCTCCGGCAGGCTTGGCCGTTTTGCTCCAGGGCTTCCCATTACTTTCCTTGCTGCCGCCCGATTTGCTGAAACGATTGCCGAGCGGTATGCCCCCTTTTTTGGGAGCGCCGCTTCTAGGGGCGGCCTTACGCAGGGTAGTGGATGGTTCCAGGCCGGCGATTTGCTGCTCGGGCAGTTTTTTGCCTATGAAACGTTCGATCCGTTCCAGATAGTTCCGGTCCGCCGATGATGCGAAAGAGATGGCGATGCCTGTCGCTCCGGCGCGGCCGGTGCGGCCGATCCGGTGGACATAATCCTCGGCGAAACGGGGCAGATCGAAGTTGATAACGTGGCTGATGCCGCTTACATCCAGTCCGCGGGCTGCAACATCGGTAGCCACCAGCAGGCGGATACCACCACGGCGCATACGCTCGATGGTCTTGTTGCGGGCCATCTGGGTCATGTCGCCATGCAGTGCAGCCGCCGGAAAACCATTTCGGGACAGTTCGCGGGACAATTCGTCGGCGTCGCGTTTGGTGGCCGAGAAAATGATAGCGCGGGTCAGTTCCGCCGAGCCGGCCAGATGGTTCAGAAGTTCCTTCTTGTGGTTCAGGTTGTCGGCAACATGGAGCCGCTGCTCGATCAGGGGGATGGAGGAGGTGCTGACCGCCAACTGAACTCTCTTTGGTTCCCGCAGCATGCTCTCTGCCAGTTTGGCAATCTCGCCCCCCATTGTGGCGGTGAACATGACGGTCTGCCTTTCTGAAGGTGCGCGGGAAACAATCTTGTTGATATCCTCGCTGAAACCCATATCAAGCATCCTGTCGGCTTCGTCCAGAACCAGCATCTCCAGCCGGTCGAGGCGAATGCTGCCGCGCTCGAGATGATCCACCAGGCGGCCGGGAGTGGCCACTATGATGTCGACGGGCGCCGAAAGAAGGCGCAGCTGTTCGCGGTAGGGCATGCCACCGAGCAAGGTGCCGCATCTTGGACGGATACCGCGGCCATATCCACGGGCAGACTCCATGACCTGGGCGGCCAGTTCGCGGGTAGGTGTCAAAACCAGAATGCGCGGACCTTTGCCTGGGAGAGCGGATTTTGCCAGCAGACGCTCCAGTGCCGGCAACACGAAGCAGGCGGTTTTACCCGTGCCGGTCTGGGCGGTGGCGATCAGGTCGTGACCTGCCATTACAAGGGGGATTGATTGTTCCTGGATGGGCGTGGGTACTGTGTAACCGCAGGCGGTAACAGCCGAGAGGATGGCCGGGTTAAGGCCCAGTTCTGCAAATGTCATTATGATTCCTTTTCTGGGAGCGGTGTAAAGGGAGAAGCACACACGAACCGAGGAATCAAACCGATGATTCCATGAAAAGATCGCAGTAACGTGCGGGCAGACAGTAAATCTTCGCCTGCCAGACGGTCTGCTTGTTTCAATGAAAGGATTGAAGATGCAGGGGGGCAGAATGCGATGATCAAAAGCGAAACAACGGACACCATACCGTCGCTTCATGTAGGACAACAATTTGATATCATATAGTTATTTTTTGGCAAAAGCAAGCTTTTTTTCAGGGAGTTTTTCACTCGCCCGTAAACGTAAACGTCGTCTCACCGTGAGATACAGTGCGACCATGGCCAGCAGCAATACCGCAGCTGCCGGGACCGGCTCCGCTACCGCAAAAACAACCGGCGTCAAAGCGACACGTGTCATGCTTCGCAGCAATTCATGACGCGCGATGAAATCGGCCAGAGGCGGGCTGATCCGATAGTAAAGTGCTACAAAAGTACGTCCGGGAGCATTGGTCATAAGGAAACGGTCGCGGAAGTCCCGAAGAATCCCCACCTGAGGATGCAGATAGCTACCGTAGGCTGCCGTGGCGATGAAACAGCCGCCTCCGCCTCCTGAACTTGAAGTTGCAGTATTTCCAGGCGGCTGGGTTGATCCTCCGGGAGGCTCTGTAACTGGCAGGACAGTTCCATTAGTGCTGAAATTAAGAGTGTGATTGTCAACACCGGTTGTATTGGCGACCATAAGAACCACCTCGGCAGAAGCGGCAAAACCGGGAATGGTAACGGTAGCACCGGTTACATTTAAGAAGGGATATTCGGTGATGGCGCCGCTACCGCTCTTTATGAAAGCGGAAGCCTTGATGCCACCGGTGCCTTTGACGGTGATGTTAAGATCAGCAGGCGACCCGGATGCCGGTAAAAATTTATAGTAGGCAAACGAGTAGTGCGGCAGTGTCGTGGAAGTGGCGCTGACCGGGTATACGCTGTAGACGGATACCGGACTGTATGGGTGAATGAGGCTGATCTCTCCTGTGTGGGTTGTCCAGTTGCGTTGATAGACTTTCTTGACAAAACCTAAAAAATCGTTGCCGAGAGAGCTCGCATATGAAGCGGAAAGCATACTATCCAGAACAGGCGCCATTGGGATATCGGCATTGCTGCCGGGCGAGTTAAGTGTGGCCAGCCTCTCCCAGGCCGCTTTGACAACCCCAGTACCATGTTGTTCGGCCAGATAACGGTTGAATATCCAGCGGCCGTAGCCGCCACCTGTCGTGGTGCTGGCATCTGTATCGAGAGGCAGGGTGCTGTTGTTGAACCAGGTGGGTATGTAACTGTAAAGCTGGTTGACTCCGTCGTACAGATCGTCCTCGAACCAGGTGGAACTGGCCTCCGCGTACCAGATATCGAAGAAATAGTTGTAGCCGTACTGGATAGCATGGTGATATTCGTGGGCTGCGGTGATTTGCAGGCTCTGCAAGGGGGTGTAGTTGCCGTTGCGGGCGTTCGTATAGATTTGGCCGGTGAAATCCTTGTCGATCTCCATGTAGCTGGCGAACGAATTGGCGAAACTGGTCGGGACCGTGGTTGTGGATGTTGTCTGGCCGTAGAGATTAAGCGGCGCCAGGTTGCGCAGGTAAATATTATAGCGTGCGCCGTTGACGGTGGGGGCCAGATTCCACCCTCGGGCTGTGTAAAAAGCGGCCACATCTTCAAATGTCTGGGCAACCTGCTGAACCCAGGATGAAAGAGTATAGCCAACCCCTGGAGTGGGAGTATCCGACCCGGTAGTGGCATAATGGATCAGAAAATGCCCGCCGGACGACAGGTAAGTTGACTCCGTGCCGCTCAGTACCGGCTCTGCCAACTGTTTGGCCAGCAGCTTCTGTGTGGCCGGCTCCAGCCTGCTCCAATCGCGGCGTAGACCATGCTTGAGTGGTGTGCCGCAATGGGGGTCGCTCGTCTCTGGAGCCTGCGATAGCACTGCCTTTTCCAGAGCGTTGCCGGGCTGTTCAGCGAACGCGGACAGATAATGGTCGTCGAGCTCTCCGGCAAAAGCCGGCAGCGCCGGCGCCAGAAACATAATTACGGCGGCCAGTATAGGCCGCACAAGAAACAGTTTCATCAATCCACCATCCTTTTGCCTGCCTTTAGCGTGACAAGCGAGGTTATGCCGCGTTCCACCGTAGCCTCGGTCGCGAAGGGGCCGCTTCCTATCGAATATTTCCCCTCAGGAAGTACAATCGCAAAATAACCATTATCATCCGTCTGTGCCGTGACAAACGGCTTACCGCCGGAGGAGACCAGGATCGCTGCATGTACAGAGGGGGCATACCCGCTATTTCCGCCGCCAAGTTTGCCAACGGAACTCTTGATATAACAGATTCCGGCGATTACACCGGCATCCTCCTGCAAAGCGATCGGCTCGATGTCTCTGGTCCGGGCCAGCAGGACCACAGGATGTACACGCTCGCGCAGCGCGATAAAAGCCCTTCCGTCAAGCGACGGACCAGCTTCGAAACCTGCGCCATTGAAGTGGTAATAGTTCCAAACGCCGGTCGCCGGACGCTTGGAAGCCGCAACTGTCGTACCACACATCACTGTGCTCGCTATCACCGCAAGAATAAGTTTAACGCCTCTGAACACTTCATGCCACCGAAAATCTGAAATAAAACTGCCTTGATATCGATTCATATTTGATCCGATCAGCTCCGGATGCCATGGGCGCCTCGCTCGATCCAGTCAACCACGAATCCTATGGCATACAGGAGAGCCATCGGTACCCCCCAGGCGACAATGCATAACAGGATACCGAGCGTTTGTTTCATCGGAAGACCGGAGATGGCTTCCCGGTACTCTTTCTCAATCCTGGCAAAACCTTTATTACCCTCTGGTCCAATGCGGTACTTGGATCGGATTGCTGTAATCCAGGCGGCATATCCCTGCTCTCTCGCAATCTCGAAGATTTTTCGAGGAGATTCTCCGGCAAAAGCCAAGCCGTCGTACCGGCTGACCTCCTCGGTGACGGACAGGACCATGCGCCGCTCTATACTCTCCTGGTCAGGGATAAGCATCCAATAACTTCCTGTCAGCAATAACAGGTAGATTATTCCTGAAACAAGCCAGAGACGCTGCCAGGGTTTGAATTGACGCTTGATAGGTTCCGGCACCTTCCATGTACCGGAAGATGATTTTTCGAGAGTAACTTCAATGCTGGATTCGCTCTTTAGTAACATGCGGACATTATGATATCGGAGATCTCCTTACTGCAAGCCTAAAGAGAAGGGTCGGGTTGACATCAGAGCATCCCCTTACGCCAGGCGAAGGCACATTTCTGCGACATAAGGACATCTTCAAGGGAGATCCCCATCCCATTCAGATATGCGCCTAGCTGGCTAAAATCGAGCGTCTCGAGCAGTTCAGCCACATGGAGCAGGCTCCCAAGCCCCCCCTGCCGCCCGACAAGGGCATCCCTGACATCGTCGGAGAGGTTCAGTTTCCTTACAACCTCTTCCATCGAGATGTCATAGACCTTCTCCAGAACCGACA
>JAQTRC010000082.1:3274-14058 GCA_028712665.1 Desulfuromonadaceae bacterium | reverse complement strand
GCCGAAGTCGCGCTCTTTGCCGGTACCCGCCACGAGTAGCGTGGCTACTTTGTCGGAAGGGAGAATACTGTTGCCATCCACCAGATAACGCTGTATCTCAAAACGGGGCACAGCACCCTCCTCCGCGTGCAGTTCGGCTGAAAACGCAGTAAGAAGGGCAGCAAGGCAGAGAAACCGCTTTATCATGACAACCTCGATTATTTGGTGGTGAATGTGCAGACGCCATCCCATCCAGAGGGGGGTGGTTCTTTCTGATACTGCTTAATGCGAGTAAGATAAAACTGGTACAGTTTTCTGTCCGGCATTTTTGCGATCAGTCCCTGCAGTATCTCTTCAGCAGCGTCCCACTCCTGTCTGCGGTAGGAATCGACCATATTATTAAACAGCGTTATATCATTTTCGTACTGTTTTTCAAGCGTTAATTCTTTCCCGCATGGTTCGTGGATCGCCACCGGTTCATGTTTCCCCTTGACCCTCACAAGGTCAAGGTCTCGCCAGATAACCCCCTCTACCTTTGCCCTGGTAACCTCTCCGACTATGATCCAGGTGTCGTACTGGCGGGTCAGCCCTTCCAGTCGCGAGGCCAGGTTCACCGCATCACCCATGACGGTGTAGGCCACCCGGAAGCTGGAACCCATGTTACCGACCCTCATCTGACCGCTGTTGATTCCGATACCGATCTTGATCTCGGGGAAGCCCTGGGTCTTCATTTCCTGCTGTAGCGTAACCATCCGCGTACGCATGGCAAGTGAGGCCTCCACCGCATGCAATGCGTGGTCGGGATCATCCAGGGGGGCGCCCCAGAAGGCCATGATTGCATCACCTATGTACTTGTCAACGGTACCGCCATGTTCATAGATGATGGAGGTCATCGCGGTCAGGTACTGGTTCATGAACAGGGCCAGCTCTTTTGGGGTCAATTTCTCCGATATCGTGGTAAAACCGACCACATCGGTAAATAGAACCGTCATCTCGCGACTTTCGGCCTCCATGGTAAAGCGCTGCGGATCTTTGCTCATTCTGCTGACAATCTGGGAGGGTACATACTGGCCGAACAGACCGGTTAACTGGCGTTTAGAGCGGGATTCAACCAAAAAACCGTAACTGGCGTTGAATGCGTATATAAGCGGGAATAAAAGCATCTGTGAAGCGAGCGGCAGGACCAGACCGGAGCGCCAGGCCATCGAATTTATCGTTACTGCGCCTGCAACGAGTGCCATCGTCAGCACCAGAGACCAGAGCGGTCCAAGAAACGGCAGCAGCAGCGTCAGAAGCAACCCTCCAACCACCAGACATGCCAGTTCGGCTCCACGGGCGTAGGTCGGCGCATGTCTGATGTTGCCGTCCAGAATGCCGGCAATCATGTTGGCATGGATTTCTACTCCAGCATAGACCGCCGAAACCGGCGTAGAGCGCAGATCCATAAGGCCGGGTGCCGTGGTGCCCACAAGCACGATAGCCCCTTCCATGGTTTTCTTCGGCACCTTGCCATTCATGATGTCGGCGGCCGAGACATACTGGAAGCTGTTCTGATTGCCACGGTACGGGATCAGGGCCGTGGCTGAACTGTCTACCGGAATTCGGAGGTCGGCCACCTGCAGCCACTCCAGCATGGCATCCCTTCCCCCTGGAAAGCCGGGCACTATATCAGGCTGCCCGAACATGGCCCGCAGAACCGCCAGAGAGAGCGATTCGTAGTAGTTGCCGCCATACTCCTGAAGCATAGGCACACGCCGGGTAACACCATCAGGATCAGGGTCGGGATTGAAGTGCCCCCCAATCTTTGCCGCCTTTTGCAGAACCGGTATGTTGGCTCCATACCCGGATTTGGAAGGGATATGGGCAATGCCCCCTTTGAATGCGTCCCTGTTCAGGACCGGAGCTGGCAACAGACCGGAGGTGCGACTCTTGCCGGCCTCATCGTTGACGAAATAGTAGCCGAGAACCAACGGACGCCCATTGAATCTGGAGGCCAGCAAGGCATCATAATCGAGCCGGGTTCGGGATTTGTTCAGCACCTTTTTGAAATCTGCATCCTTACTGAGCGGGCCACGGGCAAGAGCCTCCATCTCCCGTAAGCCCGAGCTGGTGTCCGGCTCGGCAAAGACCACGTCAAATCCTACTACCGCGACTCCATAGTGATCAAAGAGCTGATCCACCATGCCTGCCACCCGGTTACGGCTCCATGGCCAGCGCCCAACCTCGGCCAGCGACTTCTCGTCGATGTCCACTATAATTATCCTGTCATCCAGACCACCCGGCATGGTTTGCAGCAGGCGATAGTCGTAGCTCCAGAGTTCCAGCTGCCGAACCAGCCCGAGCTGCAGCCAGCCCAGCCCGTGCAAAAGAAACAAGAGCATAATAGCAAGGCCTATCGCCATCCGCAGGGCATGATTCCTCATACCAACACCTCCAAGCCTCTTGTAAAAACAGAAAAGGCGCCAACAAGAGAATCTTGTAAGCGCCTGATTTTTTTGGCTCCCCATCTCGGACTCGAACCAAGGACAAGGTGATTAACAGTCACCTGCTCTACCGACTGAGCTAATGGGGAATATAAATTTGAAATCATGATTCTGCCTGATTTCGTGCTGCAATAAGTGGAGCGGGAAACGGGATTCGAACCCGCGACTTCAACCTTGGCAAGGTTGCACTCTACCACTGAGTTATTCCCGCTTGGAAGGTTCTGTTGTATAGCAGATATCCCGAATTGATGTCAATATTTTTTAGCATTCTGATGAGATTGTATTGCAACAAAACTAATGCCGCTTAAATGCCTTGCCGGCCCGGATAACTGGATAAGCTCATTGACAAAATAATTATCTGCTAATAATTGCAGAAGTAAATTACTGATTTACAATATTTCAGATGGAGAGTAAGCCCCGGTAGATCCTGGTCAGCATGCTGGCGCGGGAGTCCCAAGAGTGCTCTTCTGCTGCCTTTCTCCTGGCTCGCTGCCCAATTTCGGACAACAACACTTTATCGTTAAGTGTGGCAACAATGCAATCCGCCAGCGACGATACACTTCCAAACGTCGCATAAATGCCGTCATCGCCAAGAATTTCACGATTGACCTCACTGTCGAATACAACCGTTGGCAGGCCGCAGGCCATATAGTTGAACAGCTTGCCATTGGCTTCGGTACGTGCCAGCTTTGGCGAGACGGCAATATCTCCGGCACTCAGAAAAAACGATGCCCGATTGTATGGCACCCGGCCTGTAAAGGTGATCATGTCATCGATTCCCATCTCTGACGCCCGGAGGCGGTACTCTTCATCAGGAAATCCCATGAGCAGGAAATGCACTCCGGAGATTTCGCTCCTGACACGCGGGATCGCGTCAAGAAGCATATCCAACCCCTGATATCGGTTTAACAGTCCCAGATATACGACAACCTGGGCGTCTTGATCTATTCCGAGTTCCAGGCGCGCCTCACTACAAGAACAGGGTTTAAAAATATTGGTGTCAACACCATCAATTACCGCAGTGACCCTCTCGGAAGCTATCCCCCAATCCCTGATGAGCTCTTTGCGCCCCTGGGACGAACTTGTTATGATAGCATCGGCGCAGCGATCAATAGCACGTTCCATAAAAATAAACAGTCTGTGCAACAGCGACCCGGCGCGAAAAAAACCATGGCTGAGCGATTCTCCACTCAGGCTTCCCTGGTAATCGAACAGAAGGGGGCGGCGAAATATCCGTTTTATTACGTAACCCAGCAGAGTACCTTCGTGAAGGTGGGCGTGGATAAGGTGCGGGCGGAACGCCCTGGCGGTGCTGTAGGACTTTAGCAGCAAGAGAAGATCGAGATAGGGTTTATGCCATGACGGGCCGGCATCCAATTTCTGATACCAGGGGATTTGAGGTATTCTCACTACCCTTACACCCGGCATGTCCCGCCCCAGGTGATAAGTGACGATGCAGACGTCGTGCCCCAGCTTGGTCAGGGCCTTTGCTTCTTCATATATTCTGACATGGCAACCCCGATCAGAAAAATAGGGGGTCGGGGCCAGCATAAGCACACGCAGTGCCCTGTCAGCCAAGGTTTATCCTGTCTTTGACCGCGTAGATCGGCTTACCCTGCGACTCGAAGTATGTTCTGGCGTTCAACTCACCCAACAAACCCATAACAATGAACTGGACCCCCATAAACAGGAGAAACGCCGTGAGGATCAGTAACGGATTTCGATTCATGCTGAGGTGTTCAAACAGCTTCATGTAGAGTGTCATGGCACCGGTCGCAAAACCTGCCATAATTGTGTAGACACCCCACTTCCCGAATAGTTGAATCGGCTTGGTGGAATAGGCCATCAGAAATCTGACCGTTATCAGATCGAGTATAACACGAAGTGTACGCGAGATTCCGTATTTGCTTACTCCATGAAGACGTGGGAAGTGATTGACCGGCAACTCTGTGACTTTGGCTCCGAATTGGGAGGCCAGAGCCGGTACAAAACGATGCATTTCGCCATAAAGATTTATCCCGTCCAGCACTTCACGGCGATACGCTTTGAGGGTACACCCGTAATCGTGCAGGTGAACTCCGGTCAATCTGGAAATAAGCGCATTGGCAATCAGTGATGGGATCTTGCGGTTGATAAAGGTGTCTTTCCGGTCGCGACGCCAACCGGAAACGACATCGTATCCCTCATGAATTTTTGCAACCAATCGCGAAATATCAGCCGGATCATTCTGCAGATCGGCATCCATTGGAATAATGATATTGCCGGAGGAGGCGTCAAAACCGGCCGCCATGGCTGCCGTCTGGCCAAAGTTCCGTCTGAACCGGATGATTTTAAGAGTGGCGTCATCGGATGCAAGTCTGCTCATGACCATATAAGAAGTATCCGATGAACCGTCATCTACCATGATGACCTCATACGAACAGCCAATCGGAGACATCGCGCTCCTGATCGCGGCATATAAGGCTTCAATATTCTCTTTCTCATTGTAAACCGGCACGACAATACTTATATCCACTGATTCCGCTCCAGCATATGTACTTATTCGGGAAAGCTTTGCCCAAAAATCTTTATTCTTCTGACAGTTACAGAATCGTCATAAACCGGATGCGGCCTCCCACGTAATATCCCAAACAGCAAACCGGCTCCGTTCACACAATGCATTAACGGGAAAATCCCAAGCAGCAACAGGGCGGAAACCCTTCCCGTCAGACCGATTATCAGAAGAGTACTCACAAAAGCCGCTGCTACATACAGCATTAAAGGCGCCAGCAGCAATACATACTTGATAAATATACAGGAGAGAACCAGATACACGATAAAAAACAGGGGAATGAAGCTTGTCACTGAATACGATCCGGTAATCAGGGATTGCTGTGCCCTGCCACGCCCATAGTTGAACATTTGTCGAATAAAGGCATTGAGAGTCGGTCGCTGACTGCGAAAAACATACATGGATGGAGTGTAAATCAACTTGAGTCCGGCAGAGCTTACCCGATCCAGAAATTCATTCTCTTCGTTTGGATACAAACGCTCGTCAAACCCGTTGAAAGCCATGAACAGTGATCTACGGACGGCAAGATTACAGAGAATCAGCTCCTTATCAGTTGTTTCGCGGGTAGCGCCATACCTTCTGTATCGATTATTAACTGCGCCGGAACCGAATGGAGAAGCAAGCGCAAGTCCGAAAACCTGTTGAAGCCAGCTATCGGTGGCAGGAGTTATCGAAGGCCCTCCAACGATCGCCACTGCAGGATCAGCCATGCAGTTAAAACATTCATCCAGGTTTTCAACTGTAATCAGCGAATCGTCATCCAGAAAATACAGAATCTCGCCACGCGCTTCACGCGCTGCAAGGTTACGTTGTTGACTTGGAGCAGACCCTTCAACCAGAAGAACTTCATATCTGGAATCACCGGGGATGATCCTCTTGATATGCTCGCAAGCGGCAGCATATCCACCCGCTCGCACCGGAATAATTATGGATATGGTACTAGGTCCGTTAATTTTATCGGCTTTGAAGTTCAATTCATAACCAGGCACATATTACATCTTTGTCCCGCCGTAGCTGTGCAAACCGGAGAGAATGAGGTTGACACCGAGATAACAGAAGATAGTTGCCGCAAAACCTATTATCGAGAGCCATGCAGCTCGTTTTCCCACCCACCCCTTGGTAATGCGTGCATGCAGAAAGGCGGCGTACACAAACCAGACGATCAGCGACCAGGTTTCCTTGGGGTCCCAACTCCAGTATGTTCCCCAGGCATAGTTCGCCCAAGCGGCGCCTGTAATGATACCTAGTGTAAGCAACGGAAAGCCGATCATGATTGCCCGGTAGTTGAGGTCATCCAGTATCTTCAACGGCGGGAATATCGACATCAATCCGCCGGCTGGCGACGCTTTATCGGTCTCCCCAACAGAAGCTTTGATCAGATACATGATTGAAATTCCGCAGGCGACTGCAAACGCCGCATACCCAAGGAAACATGTAATTACGTGATATAATAGCCAGTTACTCTGCAGTGCAGGCACCAGCGGTTCGATTCCGGCCTTCATGCCTAGCTGCGCCCAGGCCATCCCCAGCAGGGCGAACGGCACGACAAAAGCGCCTACAACACGGTATTTATATCGAATGTCTATGTAGGCGAAAAGCAGTATGATCGTCCAGGAAAAGAAGACGATCGACTCATACAGATTGGACATCGGTGCGTGACCGACTCCTATGTCGTAAGATTCTTTCCAGCGCAGGCCAATGGCAACAGTCTGAACGACAAAACCGGCATAAGCTGTATAACTGCCGGCCAGGCCCAGTGATTTGTTTCTGCCGGCAAGGAAGGCGAAAAAAATGATCATCGAGATCATGTATGCAAAGGTTGTAATGTTGAACAGCATGGAACTGGTCATATACGAGTTAGCCTCCGTTATTCCAATTTGAAATCGGTATCAGATTTTCAACTGCTTAAACTTCTCGGAAATGGTATCGAACATCATCTCAAATGCAGCCTGGTTCTTGCTGGCGTTGCCATACATACGGGCGTGACCCTTGCTGATAACCAACCAGATACGCTTGTGTGACATAAAAAACGCAATATAGAGACCTATCAGCATCAGGGTGCAACCGAGCCACACAACCCATACCCCCGGATCCTTTGCGACCTGCAGGCCGGTATACATTTTCGCGTTTGTACCCTCATATCCGAAAATCAGAGCATCTCCTCGCATGGCATTCATTTCCGGGAAGTTCTTAAATGAAACGAAAACCTGAGGAGCGGCCCCTTTTGGAGTTACCTCAATTCTGGCAGCCGGTCCGGAAAACCCGGGGGCAAACTCTCGAACCTCCTGGGTTGCCTCCAGCAACTTGAACTTGGTTCCGTCTTTCAGAGTGATTAGAGCGCCTTCTCTTGCGACTATCTTTTCTGGTACGCCACCGGCACGAGGGGTGGCCGTAAAATAGTGCTCGCTCCCCTCGCTTGCCTGACCGTAGCTGGACTGATAAAAGGTAATTCCCTTGTAGCTCAGGGGATCATTTACAATGACCTTCACCTTTGTAAAGCCTGGGACCGGTTGTCCGTTTTCCAGGACGGTCAGGATACTCCTGAACTCCTTGGGAGCACCGGTTTTATAAAACTCAACATCGAACTTCTCGCAAAGAACCTCAAAACCGAGCGGGATCGACTGCCCATTCCGCCCCTCAACCGAGCTGATCCTTGTCCCTTCAACAATTGACACAAAACCTTTATAACCGGAGAGTGAACCGATAATGGCGCCAACAAAGATCACGAGGATGCTGAAGTGCACCACGTACACTCCCAAACGACACCAGGCAGTTTTCTGTGCAAACAGGTGGTATTCTCCGTTATGCTCAGTGACAATGGGCGCCGAAAATTCCGAGCCAAGAAACTCCGTCAGCCTGTCCCTTCCTTTTTCGATTGCCCCGGGAAATGTAATCTCTTTCCTCAAGGAGAAAGAGTTACGCATTGACTCGGCCAGGACCAGCGTTGGTTCAGTGACGAACTTGAATACGTGAGGCAGGCGCTTAATGGAACAGGAGATCAGATTGAGGCTGAAAACATACAGAAGTGTAATAAACCACCAGGAGTGGTACATGTCAAAAAAACCCAATTTTGAATAGACCTGAAGCTTGGTCGGACTTATCTGCGCCAAGTATTCGGGTGGTAGCTGCCCCTGAGGTAGAACAGTTCCAATGATGGATGTCAATGCCAGTGAAATAAGAAGAAACAGGGTAAGCTTGAGTGAACAGAAAAAATCCCAGACCTTCTCGACAAAGCTTCTTTCAGTGGTTGCCAATGTTATCCCCCGGCGGATGAAAATATTACGGCAAAAGATATCTTGATTCATTAACTCGCGGACAATACACCAATTGAAAAAAAAATGAACCCTTTTTTTGATCCGCTTGTCAACGGCAGAAGAGAAAAATCGCCACTTTCAATTTTAATTTAACCGTTGTATAATTAATTAGAAATATTCTTGGGCCAATGAACAACGGAGTCCGTCATGCCTGTTATTTTAGAGGCTATCATCGTTTCAATCGCCATGATATTTGTGTTCGGCGTGGCGTTTTTGGCCATTTTTTTTCTGGCTGTTACGATGGCGCCTATCGAACGCGGCCTTTCGAATATGATCTGGGACAGCGCCGCTCCCAAGAAACCACTACCTCATTCAACCAAAAGTTCGTTCAAAGATTTCAGCACAAAACATTGAATTCATAGCCTTTCTCAATTTATTCGCCCTGTTGCGCAATAAGATCAGCCGATTACTGGCAGCTTGAAAAGGAGAATACAAAAATGCGTCGTATAATCGCTGTCGCAGCAATCATCCTCATTCCGACTACCACTCTGTACGCCGCAGAGCTGAAAGTCGGACACTTCGAACTGCAACGCCTTATTGCCCAATCCGACGCAGGCAAGGAGTCGCGGGAGAAATATATGGCTCGGGCCAAAAACTATCAGGACGAGTTAAACAGTCGCACCGAAAAACTCAAAAAGTTGAAAGAAGATATCGAGAGCGAAGCCAAAAAACTTAAAGGGAATAAAAAACTCCCTCCCCAGCTCGTGGAAAAAAACAAGGGGTATGCGTCACAGTTTCGCGAATCCCAGCGACTGCAAGAAGCTTACAAGGACGAGTTGAAGGTATATGACGCCGAACTGACCCGCAAGGTCCTGGAAGAGTTTTCGTCGGTGCTGGGGGCTTTTGCCACCTCCAATAAGTACGACTATATCTTTAGGTTGACCGACTCCTTCGCCTTTGCCGGTGAAAAACACGACTTGACCGATGAACTTGTCAAGGCATTCAACAAGGCGCACCGGAAGTAAGGTAAATCAACAGATAAACCTTCACGCATTGATCCTCGAAGGAATCATGCTTTAACGGGTGGAAACCAGCTACTTATCATAAATGAGTGTCTGAGTTTTTTTGGGCCAAAATAATTATTGACAAATTTACCGTGCAACTGATATTTATTATCCAGTTTTTTACCACTAATAAACTCAACATATATTTCTTATCAAGAGCGACTGAGGGACTGGCCCTGTGACGTCGCGGCAACCAGCCTTTTGCAGGCAAGGTGCCAATTCCAGCGAAATCGCCTGCGGTTTCGCAAGATAAGGGAGAGAGCCATCCAAAAGATCCTCTTCCGCACCCCGGAAGGGGATCAACATTTTTGGAGGTACAGAAAATCATGAACATCGGAACAGAGGCGGTACAGATTGGACTCGAATGGGACACACGCACAGGGGCGGTTTCTGTTCCCATCTATCAGACGGCCACCTTTCGGCACCCGGGGCTCGGCCAGAGTACAGGATACGATTACAGCAGATCGGGCAACCCGACCCGCCAGGCGTTGGAGGACGGTATTGCCCGGTTGGATCGTGGAGCGCGCGGTTTTGCCTACTCGTCCGGAATGGCTGCCATCACCTGCCTGCTGATGCTCTTCAAATCGGGCGACCACATCGTCGTGACGGAGGACCTCTACGGCGGCAGCTGCCGCCTGTTCGACAAGGTATTCAACCAGTACGGCCTGACCTTCACCTATGTCGACACCAGTGACACCGGGGCGGTACAAGCCGCCCTTCAACCAACGACCAGAGCGGTTTTTGTCGAGACACTTACAAACCCTCTGCTCAAATTCGCCGATCTGCCGGCCCTTTCCCGCATCTGCAAAGAGAACCATCTGCTGCTGATCGCCGACAACACCTTTCTGACACCTTACCTTATGAGGCCGCTCGATCTGGGCGCCGACATAACCGTCTACAGCGCCACAAAATATCTGGCCGGCCATAACGACACAGTTTCCGGTCTGGCGGTTGTCAAGGATCCAACTCTGGCGGAACAGGTATACTTCCACCAGAATTCGGTGGGCGCAGTTCTCGGTCCGCAGGATTCCTGGCTGCTAATCCGCGGGATGAAAACACTTTCGGTCCGGCTCGACCGCCATCAGGAAAATGCCGTCAAGATTGCAAAATGGTTGGCCTCACATCCCCGTATATCAAAAGTATATTATCCCGGTCTTGATGAACACCCCGGGCACGATCTGATGAAACGGGATTCCCGGGGTTTTGGCGCAATGATCGCTTTTGAGGTTGACAATCACTCGCTTGTCGAGCAAGTTTTGCTGAAGACAGAGCTGATCTCGTTCGCCGAAAGCCTCGGAGGTGTAGAGAGCCTGATCACCTTTCCCGAAGTGCAGACCCATGCGGACATTCCACCTGAACTCCGTTCCAGGTTGGGGATCAATAATGTTCTGCTTCGCCTGTCGGTCGGGATCGAAGATTGTGATGACCTGATTGAAGATCTTCGGCAGGCATT
>JAQTRC010000082.1:0-3174 GCA_028712665.1 Desulfuromonadaceae bacterium | reverse complement strand
TGGAGGGATAATATGAAACTTGCGACAAAACTGATTCATGGCGGGCCAAACATAGACCGGCAGACCGGTGCGTTGGGAGTGCCGATTTACCAGATATCGACATATCGCCAGACCTCTGTTGACCACTTCAGCAAATACGACTACGCCAGAGGTGACAACCCGACTCGCGAGGCGCTTGAAGATACCGTTGCCTTACTGGAGGGGGGGAACCGCTGCCTGGCATTTGCCTCGGGCATGGCGGCCATCTCCACCACCCTGATGATTTTCTCTCCCGGCGACCACCTGGTGGTATGCGACGATGTTTACGGCGGTGCATACCGGGTACTCTCCACTATCTTCAGCCGGATGGGAATCACTTCCACCTTTGTGGATGCTACGGATCTGCCGGCAATAGAGGGGGCCATAAGAGCGGATACGAAGGGTATCTACCTTGAAACCCCATCCAACCCGCTGCTGAAGGTTACCGACCTGCGCGGAGCGGTTGAGATTGCCCACCGCCACGACATAATCACACTGGTTGACAACACCTTCATGACCCCCTACCTGCAACGACCGCTGGAACTGGGATGCGACATCGTACTGCACAGCGGCACCAAATTTCTGAACGGCCACAGCGACGTTATCTGCGGCTTTGCTGTCGTCAGGAACACCGAACTGGGGCAACGCATACGCTACATACAGAACGCATTCGGGACAGGCCTCGGCCCACAGGACTCTTTTCTGACCCTTCGCGGAATCAAGACTCTAAAGGTCAGGATGGACCAGAGCCAGCAGAACAGTGTCAAGGTTGTCAACTGGTTGAAATCCAATCCGCGCGTTACCGCCGTGCATTATCCGGGGCTGCCTGAACATCCCGGTCATGCCATCCACAATGCCCAGGCCGATGGCCCCGGCGCAGTCTTTTCGTTTGAACTCGATTCTTATGAAACGACCAAACGGTTACTCGAAAATTCACAGTTGGCGGCTTTTGCGGTAAGTCTTGGAGGGGTGGAAAGCATCATCTCCTATCCGGCAAAAATGTCGCACGCCTCCGTGCCGAAGGAAGAGCGGGAGCGGAAGGGGATCAAGGATACTCTGGTGCGACTCTCCGTCGGACTGGAAGATCCGGACGATCTTATAGCCGACCTCCAGCAGGCAATCGGATAAACTGTGAAGATCCGGATAAACGAAAAACCGGCCGTAATTGAGGACAACCTGACGCTCGGAACTGTTGCGGAACGGCACAAGGCGGGTGCCGACGTACTAATTTTGAACGGCTTTCCGGCTCCGGCAGATACGGAACTGAACGATGGGGACGAACTCTTTCTGATACGGCGAGGTGAAGTTCCAACCGAAGAGGAATTGGAGCATCTCATGGCGGCCCGGCACACCCCCGGCGTTCATGCCTTTTTGAAACAGGCGGTGGTCGGGATAGCAGGCGTTGGGGGGCTTGGTTCCGCAGTTGCCGTATCACTTGCGCGGGTCGGTATCGGTAAATTGATCATCGCCGACTTCGACGTTGTGGAACCATCAAACTTGAATCGCCAGCAGTACTTCATCGACCAGATCGGTCGGTTCAAAGTCGACGCGCTGGCAGAGAACCTGAAACGCATCAACCCCTATGTGGCGCTCAAAACCCACACTGTCATGCTTTCCGCTGATAATATTCCAGATATCTTCTCAGAGTGTACGATCGTAGTCGAAGCCTTCGACCGGGCAGACATGAAGGCCATGCTGGTGAATACCGTACTCGGTTCAATGCCAAAAACCAGAGTGGTGGCTGCTTCAGGACTTGCGGGCTACGGGCCGAACAATACCATATCCACTCGTAAGGTCTCTCAAAGACTGTATCTGGTGGGAGACAGCGTCTCGGAAGCCAAGCCGGGGAGCGGCTTGATGGCGCCGAGAGTCGGCATTGCCGCAGCCCATCAGGCCAATCAGGTTGTGCGCCTTATACTGGGGGAAGAAGAATGAAAATCGCGGTCGCGATGAGCGGTGGTGTAGATTCTTCAGTCACTGCCGCCCTCCTCAAACAGCAGGGACACGAAGTCATCGGCATCACCATGAGCCTCTTCCCCCCCCGCACCTCCGGCAGCGGCTCGGGACTCCACGATGCTGCAGTTGTAGCGGAGCAGATGGGAATTCCACACCACGTAGCGGATTTCGAACAGGAGTTCAACCGATTGATCATCGGAGATTTCATAAACGAATACCGTTGCGGGCACACCCCAAACCCTTGCGTACGATGCAACCGCCATATAAAATTCGGGTTGCTGCTGGAGAAGGCTCGCGCGTTGGGAGCCGGTCTGCTGGCCACCGGGCACTATGTGAGGGGGACCGCAGATCCGGACGGCGTCCGGCACCTCCGCACCGCCGTCAACATCCGGAAGGATCAATCGTATTTCCTGTACACACTTACTCAAGAACAGCTGAAACAGCTTGTTTTCCCGTTGGGAGAGGTGGTCAGCAAAGAGGAGGTACGCCGTCTGGCCAGGGAGTTCGGTCTGCAGGTGTCGGAAAAGAGCGACAGCCAGGAAATATGCTTTATCCCCAATGACGATTATGTCGCTTTCCTGGAAGGGAGCGGAGGAGTGACCGGGTCGGCAGGGGATATCGTACATATCGACGGGCAAACCGTCGGTCGCCATCACGGCACACACCGCTACACCGTGGGCCAGCGCAAAGGTCTCGGAATCGGCTGGAGCGAACCGCTCTATGTCGTTTCAATTGATACGGAACGCAATGTTGTGGTGGTTGGGGAACAGCAGCACGTTTTTGCGGCGGGACTCCAGGGGGAAGGGTTAAGCTGGATTATCGCGCCGGAGAGGGAGGAATTTGCCAGCACCTGCAAGATTCGCTACCGCCACCAACCGGTCGGATGCCGGGTAATGCTTTCTGCAAATGGAAACTGCGAAGTACGCTTCGATGAACCGCAGAAAGCGGTCACTCCTGGTCAATCGCTGGTTTTTTATCGTAATGACGAGGTACTGGGGGGGGGAAGGATCATCGGACCGCTCTTATAAATCTGAAAACAGGTTCAATTTCCTTTCTTTATTTTATCCCAGGCCGGTGTCTGCTTTCGGTTTTTTATCATAACCTCCGGATACTGGATGGCTTTTATCAGATTTTCTAACACATTTAGTTCCAGAGCAGTTTCGCAAGACGCTCGCCTGAAAAGGAGACCCCAATGCCCAT
>JAQTRC010000081.1 GCA_028712665.1 Desulfuromonadaceae bacterium | reverse complement strand
AGCGCGTTTCTCAGAGCATGTTTATATATCACCACCCGTTCGGAAAGACCCTTGGCGCGAGCGGTAGTAATGTAGTCCTGACTGATGACATTCAGCATGGCGGAGCGCATATAGCGGGAGAGCCCGGCCAGGCTGCCAAACGATGCGACCATCACAGGCATAATCAGATGTTTGGCCATATCCCAAAGATAGCGGGCTGTCCCCCAGGAATCACTCCCCAGTGTATGCAGCCCGGAGATGGGGAGCCAGTTTAATTTGACCCCGAAAAAGTACATTAACAGGAGAGCCAGCCAGAAGGTCGGCACGGCAAATCCGACGAAAACAAAGACTGTGATCCCCTTGTCCAGCCAGGTATCACGGCGGGTGGCGGCCAGAATACCGATCGGAACGGCCAGCCCGAATTCCAGAATCAGAGCGATGATATTGAGTGATATGGTGACAGGCAAACGTTCCTTTATCTTGTCGAGGACCGGCCGGCTGTCCGAGGAGAAAGAACGCCCCAGATCAAGGCGGGCCAGCTTACCGACCCAGGAGAAATACTGCTCGTGCAGCGGTTTGTCCAGCCCGTAAAATTTTGTAAGTCTTTCGCGGGCCTCCTTGCCGACCTTGGGGTTCATGGCCATCTGCATCTCGACCGGTTCACCCGGCGCCAGATGGATGACGGAGAATGTGATCAGGGTGATGCCGATCATCAGCGGAATTAACATCAGAATGCGTTTTAGTAAATATATTTTCACGGCGATCTCTCACAAAGGCACAAAGGTCACAAAGACAGACCTTCAGTTGATAACGCGAGTAATTCCATCTTTCATAAGTTCAGTCCCGAAGTTAACCAATAAGCCAAGCTTTTTGCCTGAAAGCCTGACATAAGTAAGCAGTTGTTTTTTGTGAACTGGAAGAACTTGTTCTACAGACTTCAGCTCAACTATTACAAGATCAGAAACAATAATGTCAGCGCGAAATCCTGCTTCAAGTGTGACATCTTAATATGTTACGGGGAGAACCACCTGCACCATCACGTCTAATCCTCTGTTCCTTAATTCATAGGACAAGACCGATTCATAAACTGATTCCAGCAGGCCCGGACCAAGTTTTCTGTGAATTTTCAGGCACGCATCAACAATTTCCCTGGCAACGTCATCTGCAGTCATTTTTGCACCAGTCCGGTATATATTCTTTGTGCCTTTGCGAGCTTTGTGAGAACCGCTTTTAATAAACCTGCTCGTTCTTCGGCACATACCACTTGATCTGGTTGTGTCCTATTCCGGCCGGAGCCGGTTCTACGCCACGGATACGGGCGCTCACCACCGGAAGGGCATCCGGCACATACAGGAAGGTGTAGGGCTGCTCATCCGCAAGGATCTCCTGGATGCGGAAATAAGCCCGTTTGCGCTTCTCGATATCGAAGGTATTGCGCCCTTCGACCAGCAGGCGATCCACCTCCACGTTTTTGTAACCTATGAAATTCAATTCACCCGGTTTAGTCTTGCTGGAGTGCCAGATATCGTACATGTCCGGATCCTGGGAAATGTTCCAGCCAAGCATGACTACCTCGAATTTGCCCTTGTCGATAAATTCCTTGAGGAAGGTGGCCCACTCCACAATCCGGATCTTGACATCCACCCCGACCTCTCTCAGACGCTGCTGGATGATCTGGGCCGACATAAGACGCTGCTGGTTACCCTGATTTGTCAGAATGGTAAATTTGAACGGCTTGCCATCCTTGACCAGGATGCCGTCGCTGTTCTTATCCGTCCAGCCGGCCTCAGCCAGAAGTTCGGCTGCATGCCTGGGATTATATTCAATATCCTTCACGTTCGGATTATAAGCCCATCGACCAGGAACAATAGGACCATGTGACTTCTGCCCCATGCCGAACAGCACCCCATGAATCAGTTCTTCCTTGTTTATGGCGGAGGTCATCGCCTGTCTGATGCGCTTGTCGCCGAAAAGCGGGTGGCGCAGATTATAACCCATGTAGAGATAGCCGGATGATGGATAGCGATACTTGTTAAAGAGCGAGGTAAAACGTTTTCCGGTTGTCTGGCGTGAGTACTGCACCGGCGTGAGATTCATCAGATCGATGGCGCCGGCTTTCAGCTCCATATACATGGTGGAACTGTCGGGTATGATGCGGTAGATGTAACGGTCTATATAGGGGCGTCCTTCAAAATACCCCTTGTTAGCCTCCAGCACTATCTTCTGGCCCGATATCCATTCCTTGAAAAGGTAGGGGCCGGTGCCGACCGGTTTGCGAGCCAGGCGGCTTTTGGTGATATCCTGCCCCTCCAGCAGATGGGCAGGCAGGATACTCATCCCCCACGATGCCAGGGCAGGAGCAAACGGCTCTCCATAGGTCACGCAAACGGTGTAGTCGTCCGGAGCCGAGATGCTCTTGACCTGTTTAAAGTCCTCCGCATAGGCGGTAGGGGTTTTGGGATCGACCGTGACGTGAAAAGTATAGAGGACATCGCGTGAGGTAAAGGGGGCTCCGTCGTGCCATTTCACACCGTGTCGGAGATGGAACGTGATGGTCAGACCATCCTTGGAGATTTTATACGACTCTGCCAGATCACCGGTAATGTTCAGATTTTTGTCATATTTTACGAGGCCGTTATAGATCTGTCCGGCTACTGCGTGGGAAGATGCATCGGAGGCGAGAATAGGGATGAGTGTCGAAGCTTCACCGATAGTACCTTCAACGAGTGAATCTCCGGATACCGGCGTTGACGATTCAGTGCGTACGGCTGAAGTGTTGGGAGAGTCCGGAGGAGTGCAGGCGGCGATTAAACAGGAAAAGATAAAAAGAGTCGGGAAAGAGGCCAGCAGGCGGCTGCCGTGTGACAACCTCATTTTTCGCCATGCTCCCCTTTGTACCTTCGGATCTTGTCGGCCAGATCTTTCCTGTCCGGATCGATAGCCAGAGCCTTGCGGTACTGTTTCAGGGCCTTTTTATATTCATGCCTGGCGGCATAGACATCACCCAGGTGTTCGGCGATCGTCGAGTCGTCACTTACAAGACTGAACGCATCTTCCAGCAACTTGACAGCCTCATCATACTGTTTAAGTTTAAAATTGACCCACCCGAGACTGTCGAGGATAAAGGCGTCATTAGGACGGATCTGGACAGCCAGCTTGAGATATTTGAGTGCTTCCTCCAGATGTATGCCCATTTCAGCGTATGAATACCCCAGATAGTTAAGCGCCTGGGCGTCTTTTGGGTTCAAAGAGAGTACTTTTTTCATCCGCTCTATCGATTCCGGGCGTTTGCCAAGTTTGTCGAACAGGACACCGATACGGAATTGGTAACGGGACTCCGACGGGAAAAGGCGCTCATTCTCAAGCAGAAAAGCAAGGGCGACATCAATATCTTCAAGGGACTCATACAAGGCCGCCAGATTCAGATACAGTTCGATCTGTCGCACATTGGTAGTAATTGCTTCTTTAAGTATTTCAATAGCCTTATCCGGCTTGCCCTGTTCCTTTAATATAAATGCGATGTGCCCGATCGCCTCCAGATATGACGCTGAACCATGTGAGATCTTGCTGAATTCGGTAAGAGCCTTGTCCAGCTCACCCTTTTCCTCATATGCAATCCCCAGATAAAGACGAATTTGGTGAGCTTCGGGATCTCTATCAAGCATCCCCATGAATACTGCAATAGCCTCATCGTACTGTTCAAGTTCAAGATGCACCAACCCGATTTTGCGCTGGATTTCGAAACCGCCATGGCCCGATTTATCTGCGGTCTGGAGGTATTCGAGAGCCTCGGTAAAACGCCGCTGCTGTATCAGAAGCTGAATCAGTCTCTGCAGAACGACTCCCCTGTTTTCATCTTGATCAAGCTGGCGGCGATAACTTTCTATTGCCTGCGAATAATCCCCCATCGCCTCATAGGTAGCAGCCATATCTATCGCGGCCTGGTCGAATTCAGGGCGGAGTTCGAGAGTTTTCTTGAAATAGCCCAGCGCTTCCCGATAGAGTTTCATCTGGACATAGGTTCGTCCAAGATAATAATAACCCAATACCGAATCCGGATTTGTTTTTACCAAAGCCTTGAGCGTCGAAACCGCCTCTTCGTACTCGAATAAACGTGTCAGGGAAAGTGAAAGGTGCAGGTACGCGTCCTCTTTGGATGGGTCGAGCTTGACAGCTTTTCGCAGGTAGTCCGCCGCTTCCAGATCCTTGCCGGTAGATGACATTAATATGCCTGCCATTACATATGGCGGTCTATATGAAGGGTCCAGCGCGATTGATTTATTAATGTATTCAAGAGCCTCCGGTACTTGGCCTATCTTGAGCTTGATCTCTGCAATCTCGGCGTTCAGAATCGCCGAACCTGGATCAAGTTCGACAGCATCACGCAAAAGGTTCAGAGCGGTTGGATAATCACCTTCATGCGTCGCAAGACGGGCGCGGGAATAAAGATATAAGGCGCGGGAATGGGGGTCGAATACCTTGGGGCCTGAAATATCGGGATGAGACGCGCCGGTTGCGCAAGAGGAGAGAACCATCAGGGAAATCAGTATAAAAAACCGCAGCAGCATCTTGGAGTCGTTCCATTTCATCGTGAATTACCGGCACTTATTAGTTTCCGTCCAGAACTGCCAGATGCAGATTAACTAGCATGAATCCATACCATGGTCAAACTATTCATTACCATGCCCGGCATTAAGCGGTGAATCTTTCCATCCATCCGTCAAAAATCTGCAGTTTCTCTTCGCCAAAAACAAGCAGATTTTTGCGGACCCGATCAACAGATTTTTTGTGCGCAAGTTTTGCCGGATTCTTGGAGTAAAAGAGATCTGCAAAGCAGATGATTTGCTCCGGGAGTGAAACAGGAGACATATCCCTATGCGGGAGCGGCAGATTCTGTTTTGTGATGTCCGCTACCGTCAATCCAACTCCAATATGGCGTTCACAGACCAGAGCGTGCTCAGGATAACCTTCCTTCTCAAGAATCGCACGACCTAGTATACCATGCTCTATATAGGGGCGTTCCCCGTTCAGACCCAATTCAGGCGCATACACCTGGCTGACGCCGATGTCATGCAATAATGCGGCCTCTTCGATGAACTGACGATCATGAGCCGCTATTTCCAGATGTTTACAGACATCCAGCGCGAGACAAGCGACGAATCGGCTATGTTCAAGAACAATTTGAAAGGGGACGCCTTCAAGATATCTAGCCAGGAGTTTCTCTGTCCACACAAACAAACCTCCGAGTCATTTTTTTGAACAAATTGTATCATAATGGGTCTGAAACAAGTCATTGTTATGACTGCAACAGATAACTACACGTTTTTATTTGATTATACAAATTGGCACTTATTATGCTTATCAATCGTTAGAGACAGAGCAAGAGCTGGTAATTTATTAAACTATGTTTCAGGAGTTCGCCATGTATGCAAAATTTCCTTTTTACTCTGTAGCACAGATGTACGCTTTGACGCTTAACACACCGGTTGCAATAATGCTGGGTGGCGACCACCTCTATTGGGTTGTGGACCAGCACAACGAGGACGAGTACCTGAAGGTAGGTTATTCGCTCCTTTCGCATGCCAGCTGAATCAATGCCGGAATCAAAGTTCACCACAGATACCTTGAATCAAAATCTATGGAGCTAAACCATCCTCATGCATAATTGAGCTTCTCCAGTTGAATGCCTCCAACTGGGCAGCCAATAGCTGATCCAGTGATATTCCACAATCCCTCAGCAAAATCGCAACCGCGTCAAAATCCGTTAATTCCAGTTTTTCAGTCAACGTGAGCATCTTGCCGAGGAGACCTTCCCTCTTCAACAGTGCGGAACTTAAATTGTCGTCCAGATTGAGGTTCGAAACAATCTCTTCCATTTGAGTTTCAAACAGGACATCAAGTAACGAAAGAATACCTACCATAAAAGCCTCCTCAGCCTGTTCATTGCTTGCAGGAAGCTCTGTCAACTTACTGACTATAATCTCCATAAACCTTCCACGTACAGCCGCCATCTCCAATAACGGATGGTTTATGCTGCGGGAATCATGGCTGGCAAATAGCGAAAGCTGGATCCATCGGCGCAGCTGATTTACACCCAGCATGATTATAGCATGCCTGAGTGTTTTAATCTTTTCCCGCGTCCCCATCGCCACCGAATTAACCAATCGCAGCAAGTTGTATGAAAGGCTCGGATTTTCCTTAAACGTCTGTTCAATCTGATCCAAACTGTCTTCCATGGTAAGTTGCTGCAACAGTTTAAGCATCGCCAGGCCGGATACATCGATTTTATTCCGGTTAAGAACAACCGGACGCTCAAAGAAATACCCCTGAAACATATCAAAACCCAGTTCATAGCAGGTATTGAACTGTTCGATCGTCTCTACTTTTTCAGCCAATAATTTGACGGGATATTGTCGAAGCTGTCTCGTAATGTCCGGTAATGCATCCATTCCGGTCGATAGAATGTCTATTTTTATTATATCGACTACAGGGTAAATGTCTTTATTGGCAGGATTGAACTGATGATCGTCAAGAGCAAGCATGAAACCCTTTTTTTTGAGTTCGCGGCAGCGTTCGAGCACCTGGGCATCAAGCTGAATCATCTCAAGCAGTTCCAGCACAGTCTGCCCGATTGGCAACAACTCCAGCATTTCTGAAAAAAGGAGGCCAAAATGAATATTGATGAAGCCAAACTTGCCGCAGAGCACTTCATGCATGCCAAATGATGCCATTGCGCTTGAAATAACACTGGTAGCGGCGTGTGAATAGCTTTCAAACTCTGCGTAGTCAACATCGGTAGCCCGAAATAGCAGTTCATAACCGACAATTTCCTGATTGCGGTCAAGTATCGGCTGGCGACCAAGAAAAAATTTTTCACTTACAGTTTCCATGATCTCTCTTTATACACGGAACAAAAGCGGCTGGCAAAAAATAACGTCGCTATACAGGAGTCGGTGTCAGAATTTTGATGACACTCTTCTTTACATCCCTCTCCCGCCATGCTAGCCTCACTCACATGGCATTACAATAAATCGGGCCCGTGGTGTGACTCCTCTAAAACGCGATAGGTCTCTCCATGGACCCCCAGAGGCTCTTTATGAAACGCAAAGCAATTGCCCTCCTCTCAGGGGGGCTGGACTCCACTCTGGCCGTCAGGATGATGCTCGATATGGGCATTGAAGTGGAGGCACTGAACTTCACGTCGCCATTTTGCACCTGTACCGGAAAAAATTCAGGCTGCAAGTCGGAAGCTGTTCGCGTAGCTCAGGAATTCGACATTCCGATCAAGGTTGTTCACAAAGGGGTGGATTATCTCAATATCGTTCGTAATCCCCGCCACGGCTACGGCAAGGGTGTAAACCCTTGCGTGGATTGCCGCATCTACCTTTTGCGCAAAGCGAAGGAGTACATGCTTGAGAGCGGTGCCGACTTTATCATCACAGGCGAAGTGCTAGGCCAGAGGCCGATGAGCCAGAGGCGTGACACTTTGCGTGTGATCGAGCGGGAGAGCGGTCTGGAAGGATTGCTCCTCCGGCCGCTTTCCGCACAACACTTTGAGCCGACCATCCCCGAAAAAGAGGGGTGGGTGGATCGCGGCAGGCTTCTGGCAATCAAAGGGCGCTCTCGAAAGGATCTCTTCTCACTTGCCGATGAACTTGACGTTAAGAACTACCCTTGTCCGGCCGGCGGCTGCCTGCTGACCGAATTATCTTTTGTCCCAAAAGTTAAAGATGTCTTTGACCACTCAGATGAACTGAACCTTCGCGACTTTCGTCTGCTCAAAATCGGGCGGCATTTCCGAATAGGCGACAACTGCAAGGTTATAATCGGTCGAAACGAGTCAGATAACAATCTGCTTGAGGTCGCCAGACAACAGGAAGAGGCTGCAATAACATGGCTGGACGGAAACACGCCGGTAGGAGTCATCATCGGCACTCAGAGCGATGCCCTTTATAGCCTGGCCGCCGGAATACTGCTGAGATATACAAAGGCGGAACAGGGGGCTTCATGCAGAATTGAACAACGCGTCAACGGGAGAGAACAGGTAACAACCGTAATCCACAATCTTGACGAATCCGCAGTCGAGCAGTATCTGGTAGCTTGAACAGCCGATGGCAACTTGTTATGCCGAAATAGGGATATCCGAACGGCTTGCCTTCAATCTTCAATCTTCAATCTTCAATCTTCAATCTTCAACCTTCAACCTTAACGCTGATCGTTTATCCCAGCTTCAGCTCGTCCAGCGACAGCCTGTATCCAGGCAGAAATTTTTCGAGAAAATAGCGCACCTCCGGCAACGGGCTGGACGAGAGCTGTTCATAATGCTCCGCCTCGGCGCGACGAAACTCTTGATTGCCGCTCTTCCCCTCCTCAATACACTTTGTCAGAGCGGCAATTTTATCGGCCGCCTTGACCAAGCGGGCATACTCCTTCTGATCGTCAAAAAAGAACAACGGTTCATATTCTGCGGACAACTCGGGGGGAAGCATTGCGAGCAGCTTGCGCCTGGCACGATCCTCAAGCTTCTGAAAGGATTGTTTGAAGTCGGGGTTGAAATGCTTGACAGGAGTCGGCATATCACCTGTGAATATCTCGCTCGCATCGTGGAAAATGCCGTACAGCGCAGCGCGGGAAGGGTCAAGCTTCCCCTCGAAATATGTATTGCGGATCATCACCAGGGCATGGGCAACCACTGCCACATCAAGGGAATGCTCCTGAATATTTTCCGGCACGGTGTTGCGCATCAGCCCCCAGCGGCTGATGTAGCGCATCCGTGAAAGGAAGGCAAAAAAATCATACTGTTCGGAGGAAACCTTATTTTCCATTTTCAGACTCTTTCATACGGTTCGAACAGCCGTTTGTACTCATCCAGCGCAAATCTGTCGGTCATGCCTGCGATATAGTCACAGACAACCCGTTCGAGCCCGAAAGGCTCCAGCCTCGATTGATATTTTGGCGGGAGCAGGTTGGGATGCCGCAGGTAGGTCTCGAACAGGCGGGTGATAAATATCTCGGCCTTGACCCGCATCCTGTCAACCTTGTAGTGACGGTAGAGGTTCTGAAACAGGAATCTCTTCAGTTCCATGTTACGTGTTGTGATGTTTTCACTGAAATGAGCCACCGGGCGGTTGACCCGCTGCAACTCATCCCTTGTGGATATTCCGAAATTTTCAATATTGCAGGAAATGGTACTACATATGTCGCCAATCAAAATGCCGATCAGAGCGCTTACGGTCTGGAGCACCAGTCGTTTGTCGTCGATGGCTGGATATTTTTGCCGCACGGTGGAGCTGACTTCACGCCATAAATCAACCTGTTCAAGAAGTTCCAGCGTTATATATCCCGCTTTCAAACCGTCATCTATGTCATGGTTGTTATAGGCTATTTCATCGGCATAGTTGATGATCTGGGCCTCGATGGAGGGTACCACTCCCGGCAGGAATCCGGCCATGGTTTCCAAAGGGGCGTCATAGGGGGAGGAATGCTTGATGATCCCTTCGCGCAGTTCCCATGTCAAGTTGAGACCGTTGAATCCGGGATAACGTTCTTCCAGTTCATCAACAACCCGGAAGGATTGGAGATTATGCTCGAACCCCCCATAACCCTGCATCAAACGGTTCAGCACATCCTCTCCGGTGTGGCCGAAGGGAGTATGTCCCAAATCGTGGGCCAGGGCCAGAGCTTCGGTCAGCTCTTCATTGAGATGAAGTTTGCGGGCGATGGCACGGCCGATCTGGGCAACCTCCAGAGAGTGGGTCAGACGGGTTCGATAATAGTCCCCCTCGTGGTTTACGAAGACCTGGGTCTTGTATTCCAGACGGCGGAAGGCAGCGCAATGAATGATGCGGTCACGGTCGCGCTCGAAGGCGGGGCGATTGTCGCGGAACTCCTCGAAGTGCCTCCGCCCCCTTGATGCGGCGCTGCTGCAGGCATATCCAGCCATGTCGTTACGTTCGGTAGATTCTGTCACAACAGCTCCTCGACCTGAATCTGACAGGTTTGCATCACCCCGCACAACAGACGTTCTGCTCTCTGGCGGCTTTGGTCTCATCCAGCCGGCCGACCGGCATTGTCAGCGGGGCTTCGTGCAGAGCCTGCGGATTGCTTTCCGCCGTCTTGGCCGCCTCGATCATAACCTCGATAAAGGCATCCATGGTGGCCTTGCTTTCGGTTTCGGTCGGCTCGATCATGATGGCTTCCTTGACAATCATGGGAAAATAGACCGTTGGAGGATGATAACCTCTGTCTATCAGGAATTTAGAGATGTCGATGGCATGTACACCATGTTCCAGCTGTCTGCTTGCCGAAAACACACATTCGTGCATGCAGGTTTTGTCGTAGGGGAGTTCATAGTAATCTCTGAGCCTCTCCTTGATGTAATTGGCATTCAGGACAGCCTGTTCCGAAACATTGATCAGCCCCTCGCGGCCAAGCATGATGATGTAGGCGTAAGCCTTGGCCATGACTCCGAAGTTGCCGAAAAAATTGGCCGTGCGGCCGATGGTACCGGACTTGACGCTCTCCATCACGAATTTCCCTTCATCATCCATAACGATACGCGGCTGAGGAAGAAATGGCGCCAATGCTTTTTTGACTCCTACCGGGCCGGAACCGGGGCCGCCTCCGCCATGGGGAGTTCCGAAGGTCTTGTGCAGGTTGACATGGATCACATCAAAACCGACGTCGCCCGGCTTGACCTTCCCCATGATAGCGTTCAGATTGGCGCCGTCATAATACATAAGGGCATCATGGGAGTGCGCAATATCGCTGATCTCTTTGATGTGAGGATTGAAAAGCCCCAGCGTGTTGGGACATGTCATCATGACCGCCGCCACCTCGTCGTTCATCGCCTGCCTGAACAGATCCAGATCCATATCGCCGTAAGGAGCGGTAGGCACGGTGATGATCTCGTAACCTGCAATGGCCGCCGACGCAGGGTTTGTTCCGTGCGATGAATCCGGCACCACAACGTATTTTTTCTTTTTTCCCCTGGCCCTGTGATAAGCGGATATCAGCAGGATGCCGGTCATTTCGCCGTGGGCGCCGGCCAGCGGCTGGGTGGTGACTTCATCCATTCCGGTAATGTCGGTCAAAAGCTGCCCAAGGTCGTAGAGCATCCCCAACGTCCCCTGGCAATACTCCTCCCCTCCCGGCAGGAGCGCCGTCATCGGGTGGAAAGGGGCGAACAGGGCAGCAGAATTCTCCAGCACCTTGGCGTTATACTTCATACTGCATGAACCAAGCGGGTAGAAGTTGGTGTCCACGGAGAAATTGCGACGAGAAAGTCTGGTAAAGTGCCGCACGAGATCAAGTTCGGAGAGTTCCGGCAGCCCTGCAGCTTCTGAACGGAGCAGGTTTTTCGGCAAACAGGCGGCAGATGGGACATCGGAAGCAGGCAGTTTAACACCGCGTCTTCCGGAAACCGATTGTTCGTATATCAATTGCATAACGCTTCCTCCAACGATTTGACTAAACAGTCTATTTCCTTCCTGGTCCGCTTTTCGGTAACCGTCACCACAAGAAAGTTTTCCGAACCCTCGTAGTATTGTCCCAAAGGAACACCAGCGGCAATGTTCTTTTTAAGCAGCGCAGACACTACCAGGTCGGCAGATTGCGGCAGAGCTACGGTGAACTCGTTGAAAGTCGGAATACCTTGCAGCACTGTCACACCCGGGATGCCCGAAATCTGCGATTTGGCATATTCGGCCTTGTCACGATTCAGGATGGCCATTTCGGCCAGCCCGGACTTGCCGACAGACGAGAGGAATATCAGGCCGCGAAGGGCGCAGAGACCCTGATTACTGCAGATATTGGAAGTCGCTTTCTGGCGTTTGATGTGCTGCTCACGAGCCTGAAGTGTCAGCACGAAGCCGCGCCGCCCCTGCTTATCCACCGTTTCGCCTATGATGCGTCCCGGCATGTTACGGATGAAAGTTTTCCTGGCGGCGATAAAACCGAATGAGGGCCCGCCGAAAGAGAGCGGATTGCCCAGGCTCTGGCCATCCCCTACTGCAATGTCAACACCCATCTCCCCCGGCGATTTGAGAATACCCAGCGAGATCGGATAAACCGAGGCTATCAGCAAAGCCTGTTTTGCATGTATCTGTGCCGCGAGTTCCGTAAATTCATCAATACACCCAAAGAAGTTAGGATTCTGCACCAGCACGGCGGCCACACTGTCATCAAGCATTTCAGTAAGCGCGTTGCGGTTGAGCTGGCCATCCAACGGGGGTATCTCGACTATATCTACATCAAGGTTGAAAAGGTAGGTCTTGAGCACCTGACGCGAGAAAGGGTTGACGCAGCCATCGATAATTATCCTGTTACGCCCCGTCACGCGCAACGCCATCATGGCCGCCTCTGCGCAAGCTGTTCCTCCGTCGTATAGAGATGCATTTGATACATCCAGACCTGTCAGGCGACAGATAGCGGTCTGATATTCGAATAGAGCCTGCAACGTCCCCTGAGAGCACTCCGGCTGATAAGGAGTGTAAGCCGTGTAAAATTCGGCACGGCCGGACAGATGATCCACTGCAGCTGGAATAATGTGGTCGTAGAAACCACCGCCGATAAAGTTGAGCATATCGGATTTATTCTCGCCTGCTATAGCCTTCATTCTGTCGAATGTCTCAAACTCGGAAATACCGGGGGGGAGATTGAAACTTTTGGCCCGCAGCTCTCCGGGTATAGCAGCAAAAAGCTCTTCAACGCTGGAAATGCCGATGATTGAGAGCATCTCGCTGATCTCCTCCGGCGTATGGGGACAGTAGTGGTTGTCGTTCATTTGATTATTCTCCTGATATAATTGCGTAGGGGCACTGCTTGCTGCGCCCATCGGGCAAGGCAAGCCCTGCCCCTACAGGGTTTTCAAATATTCGTCGTACTGCCCTTTCGTCATCAGTTTCTCAAGTTCACCCGCGTCGGAGATTTCCAATTCGACCATCCAGCCCTTTTCTTCCGCGCTTTCGTTGACAATCTCCGGGGCCGTATCCATTACCGTGTTAACAGTCAGAACTTTGCCGGAAACCGGTGAGTAGATATCACTGGCAGCCTTTACCGACTCGATTGCGGCCAGCACCTCGAACTGTTTCACGCTTTTGCCAGGCTTGGGAAGCTCGACAAAGGTAATGTCACCAAGTTCGTGTGCGGCGTGGTCACTGATGCCGACCTTGCCTTTAGCCCCTTCCACCTTGATCCATTCATGCTCTTTTGTAAAATACATCTCTGACATGCTGTTCTCCTCCCTGTTTGTGATTCAAAATTGGATTATTACTCCGAAAGTTATTTGGCGTGTTAAGTTTTATTTATGCTGGTTCACAATTCCAGCTGAGAATATCATATAGAAATAAAAGTACAACAGCAAAGGGCGCATCAAATGCGCCCTCTGTTTGTGGTTGTATAAATATTTTGCTGCAGTTTTAACTTGCGGCGCGGCGCAGAACCTCTGTAGCCCATTGATTAAGGCTTTTGCCGCTTGAATCTGCGGCAACTGCAACGGCAGCGTAGCAAACTTCAAAAAAAACCTCCAGGATTTATTAATCCCCGGAGGTTTGATCACTTCGTATATTTATATTCCATATCCTGGATATTGCGCTATTTCAAATTATCCCTTCACCGGCACTCTGCGTCTGATGAACAAGGCGCCTGCGATTAACAAGAGAAGGGTCGCAACCAGGGGGTACTCCACCGAAAATATCAGCGGAGTCAATGCAATGCGCATTATCATACGCAATGATTCGTGCTGGGCTATATAGTCCGCAACAGGTGGGCTGTACTTGTAGTAAAGTCGAACAAAAGAGGCGCCTGCTTCGGATTTTAACAATACATCATCACGGAAATGGCGCAAAACCATAACGTGTGGATCTAGGTAACTGCCGTATGCAGCCGTGGCTATGAAGCAGCCGCCGCCACTTTTGCCGCCGCCGGAAGCTGGTGGAGGATCATTTATGTTGCTTCCTGTTCCGGTAGGACCGCTGCCGGCGCCGGAAGAAACAGTCACCGTAAACTGCCGTACAGCTGTTTCCGGTACCGGACTTCCGCTTTCTGCCAGAACGAGATCAAAGGTAAATGTACCCGCTTCTGAAGGTGTTC
>JAQTRC010000080.1 GCA_028712665.1 Desulfuromonadaceae bacterium | reverse complement strand
ACAACCGCCAGTGATACCCGGTAGAAATAGACCAGAATATACATCAGCGCCAGTACGGCGAAAATCGTCCAGCGCTGGAGGTTATTGGCAGGCTGACAGCGCATTTTGGTTTCTGAAAACATCCATGAACATTCCTTCCATATTACGGCACCTTATCGCAAACATAGCAGATGAGTCACAATCTGAACGGTATCCAGAATAAACTCAACGTAGTCGAATTCTTCTCCTCAGCAAACCCGAACAGCCCCTTGAACAGACGGAACTCTCTCCCTCCGGCGGTCGAGCTGTAGGCAACCAGTGGGGAGAGTTCCCAGCTCAACTCCTCACCTCGCCTCTCCTGCCAGTACAGGTTCCAGAGCAATGAAACCGCGTTGTTACCCTTATCATCCCATCGCGCGATGAACAACCTCCAGAGCGGCGCCCAGTTGCGTTCAACTCCGTCATTCCAGATCACCGATTCGGCAAGAGCCGGCAGGGAGATTGTTCTCAATCCGCTCTCATCCCTTTTCCAGGCATACAACGGCCAGAGAGCGCTACTTGCGCGGTTCTTTCCGCTTTCGGGCCAGATCTCATCCGTACGGTTGAAGAGGAAATAGAGCAAACTGCTCTTCTCCTGGCGGAAAGATGTCGAATCAATGCTCTGATGGCGGTAGAGCGGCCACATCAACCAGCGGGAGCGGCTATCCTTTACGCGCGACTCGGCGTAAAACGGGATAAAGCGCTGGATGGAGTAATCTTTCCCTTCGGCGGTCATCCAGAAAGGCCATAAAAAATCGCGTTCGATGACACTGCCTTTGCCGTCCTTCACAACTCCGCAAAATGGCCAGGGGATATAGGTCGAACTCCGCTGTGGCGATTCGGAAGAAGCGTAGAACGGCAACAGGTAGCGGTTTTCAGTCGGGGTGTCGCTGTCCAGTCCCAGGCTTTCGCTGGTAAAGAACGGCCAGAAAAGGAAGCGTTTTGCATACACCCCCTCTTTAGCAGCCTGCCCGTAGAGAGGCCAGATCTGGAAACCGCTCTCGCGATCTCCGGAGACGGTGCTGAAGATCGGATACAGCCAGTTGGTGGTGGTGGTCCCCTTTTTGACCGTGCGGGCGTATATCGGAAAGAGGGTGTAATGGTATTCGTCGCGCCAGAAACGCTCGTATATGTCGCCATTTATCGGGAAATACGAGCTGTACGGACCATATTTTTCGGACTTTCCGCTGATGTAGAAAGGAAACAGCATTGTATCACGCTTCTCTTCGCTGCTCCCTCCCCTGCTGACGTGCTTCTGAAATATTTTCAACACCTGGATGTCGGAATCCCCACCGCTGAACGAGGTGGATGCTATCGGGTAGAGGATGTCGCTGTCGGTTGATCCGGGGAGAGTTGAATTGAAGAATAAAGGTCTGACTGCCGTTATGGTCGTACTTCCGGAACGCTCCCGTTTAAAGATCGGGCCGAGGATGGATAGATTACTGTAGCCTGTGGCCGGACTGGAGCGGTAGTCGAACAGCGGCCAGAGGGTGGCGATGAAACCCTCTTCGGCACTGGCTGGAACAGAGATAACAGCGGAGGCCAGAATCATAAGAATGACCCGATATGCGGAAAATATTTTCATCCATGTTCCAGGTAAATCGTGGCGTTCTAAAAAGCAGGCCATTATTCCCCATCGGACCCGTAGAGTCAATTGCGAAAGGGTTGCAGAGCTGTCTGATTTTACAAAAGTATTACAAACGCGGAGTCCATTTGCTTGCTATGATGCGCTTGAAGTTTCATCTTCCGGGGGAGTACAGAAATGAATCGACCATTGAGAATAGGCAAACACGTCGCCCGTTTTCCGCTCATCCAGGGAGGCATGGGTGTCCGCATATCCGGCGGCCGGCTAGCCGGAACAGTTGCCAAATGCGGCGGCATCGGACTGGTGGCGGCAGCCGGTATCGGCCTCAACAGCGGCCTTTACAACGGTAAAAATTATTTCCAGGCCGAGACGGAAGGCTTTAAAGCCGAACTTCGCAAGGCCTACGAGATCGCCCCGGACGGAATCATCGGCGTCAACGTCATGGTGGCCCTGTCAGATTTTGAACCGCTCGTCAGAGCAGCCGTGGAGGGTGGCGCCAAGGTGATCGTTTGCGGCGCCGGACTCCCAATGAGCCTTCCGGAACTGACCGCCGACCATCCGGACGTGGCCCTGGTGCCGATCGCCTCGTCAATCCGGGCCGCTCAGCTGATAGCAAAGAAATGGCACAAGTCCTATAACCGTATGCCCGATGCTGTGGTGGTCGAAGATCCGGATACAGCCGGCGGACACTTGGGAGAAAAGATGGAGAACATAGGCACTGGGGAGTATGACCAGTATGCCACCGTCCGCGGCATCAAGCAATATTTTCACGACGAATACGGCGCCGACGTGCCGATCATCGCTGCCGGCGGCATCTGGGATCGCGCCGATCTGGAGCATGCCCTGGCCGAAGGGGCCGACGGCGTGCAGATGGCCAGCCGTTTCGTCTGCACAGAGGAATGTGACGCCAGCGATGAATTCAAGCAGAGGTATATCGATTGCACCCAAAAGGACATCGGCCTGATCATGAGCCCGGCAGGGCTGCCGGGGCGCGCCATCATTACCAACAAGGAGAGGATGCGGCAGTATGACCTTGAGCATCACACTCCCTGCCGTATGGGCTGCCTCAAGAAATGCACCTACAAGGAAACCGGCGATCGTTTCTGTATCGTCTCGGCCCTGGACCGCTCACAGCGCGGGGATGTTGAAACCGGACTTGTCTTCTGTGGCACCAACGCCTGGAAGTCCAACCGTATTACAACGGTGCAGGCGATTTTTGACGAACTGTTCGGGGAAGAGGCGAAGTCGAGGGGGAGGGAGTAACGTCCGCTGCACCAGATTCACTCAAGGCCCTTCGGAAAAAACCGGCGGGCTTTTATTATTTTATTTTGCTCTTCGACTTGTGAGTATATACTCGTTAGTTGCTTGAAGAGACAAAGTGCATCCACAAATAGCGCGTCCACAAATCATCACCAAACAAAGGAGATTAAATCATGTCACAAGATTTTATCGTAGCAGACCTTAAGCTGGCCGATTGGGGCCGTAAGGAGATCCGTATCGCCGAGACCGAAATGCCTGGCCTGATGGCCATTCGCGAGGAATTTGCAGCATCGCAGCCACTTAAAGGAGCCCGCATCACCGGCTCGCTGCACATGACCATCCAGACCGCCGTGTTGATCGAGACTCTGACCGCCCTGGGGGCAGAGGTGCGCTGGGCCTCCTGCAATATCTTCTCGACCCAGGACCATGCCGCTGCGGCAATTGCCGCCCAGGGAGTGCCGGTTTTTGCCGTCAAGGGGGAGACACTGGAGCAGTACTGGGACTATACCCACCGCATTTTTGAATGGAGTGACGGAGGTTTTTCCAACATGATCCTGGACGACGGCGGCGACGCGACCCTGCTGCTGCACCTTGGAGCCAGGGCGGAGAAAGACCTCTCCGTGCTGGCAAAACCCGGTTCAGAAGAGGAAACTATCCTGTTCGCCGCCATCAAGGCCAAGCTGGCTGTAGATCCGGCCTGGTACTCCGTCCGGCTTGCCAAAGTCAAGGGGGTGACTGAGGAAACAACCACCGGAGTACACCGTCTGTACCAGATGCACGAGCGTGGTGATCTGAAATTCCCGGCAATCAACGTCAACGACTCGGTCACCAAATCCAAGTTCGACAACCTCTACGGCTGCCGGGAATCTCTGGTGGATGGCATAAAGCGCGCCACCGACGTGATGATCGCCGGAAAAGTGGCCCTGATCTGCGGCTACGGCGACGTGGGGAAAGGGTCGGCACAAGCCATGCGCGCCCTGTCTGCCCAGGTCTGGGTGACCGAGGTTGATCCGATCTGCGCGCTACAGGCCGCTATGGAAGGGTATCGCGTCGTGACCATGGAGTACGCAGCAGACAAGGCCGATATCTTCGTGACCTGCACAGGCAATTACCACGTCATCACCCATGAGCACATGGTCAGGATGAAGGATCAGGCCATCGTCTGTAACATTGGCCACTTCGACAACGAGATCGAGGTCGCCGCAGTTGAAAAATATCAGTGGGAAGAGATCAAGCCTCAAGTGGACCACGTTATCTTCCCGGACGGCAAGCGCATCATCCTGCTGGCCAAAGGGCGCCTGGTCAACCTGGGTTGCGGCACAGGGCACCCGAGCTATGTCATGTCCTCCTCTTTCGCCAACCAGACAATCGCCCAGATCGAGCTGTTCTGCAATCCGGGGAAATACCCGGTCGGCGTCTATGTTTTGCCCAAACATCTGGACGAGAAGGTAGCCCGTCTGCAACTTAAAAAGCTGAACGCACAGTTGAGCGTTCTTACCGATGAGCAGGCCGCATATATCGGAGTGCCCAAAGAAGGCCCCTACAAGAGCGAGCAGTACCGGTATTAATTCCACTCCTGCCCCCCCCACTCCACCTTCTGACCCCGGAGGAGTGGGGGGAAAATTACGAAGGAAAAACGGATGGCCTTAACAATCAACCTGAAGATCGAGGAGAATCCCTTTGCCCGGAAGTTGGGGATCAAGGAGTGGCAGAATCAGCAGTTCTTCCAGCCAAAACCGGAGGAATATCTGATCGACGAGCTGCTCCCGGCCAATTCACTGGTCTCGCTGCAGACCAACGACATATTCGGCAAAACGACCCTGGCCACCCAGATGGCCATGTCGGTGGCATTCGGACTGCCGTTCCTCGACCGCTACCCCTCTCTTCAGGCAGGCAAGGTTCTGTTCATCAATGCGCGAGACACTGACGAGGATAGCCACCGCAGGTTCAAGCGGCTTATCCGCGAATGGTCGAAAACAGTGCCCGACCTTCCGGCACACATCGATAATAATCTTGACAATTTCACCCACATATCACTTTTTGACGAGTGCTTCGGAGTGTCACCCCATCTTATCGATGTTTCCGGCAGCATGACCAAGACTTACACCTATCTGCACCAGTTCAGCGAATACTTTAAATGCAAGTTGATCGTCATCGATCCGGTCGAAGATTTTTTCCCCGAAAAACTTAAAACCATTTCCGAGCTCTACCTGAAGTTGCGTCAGATTCCTTCCACGGTGCTGCTGGTCTCCGACCGGGTCCGCAACGAAGCCTTCCACAAGGTGGAGGTTGGAATGTCGATAGTCGAAAACGGGCTAAGGATCCACAGCGATTACCTTGGATGCCGTGACATCGGCATGGCAATGGGTGCAGGGATCTGGTTTCCTACAAACTGAACTGTCTGAGAGATAATGGGCGGGGCGGAGTCTGAAGTATCTGCTCTAGTCCGGATTGCGTAAAATCACTTCTTCTGTCCGGCCTCATTCAATGCCTTTATCAGTGGCTCGGTAACATCCTGGGCATCAACTGCGCTGCCGACGTAGAGCAATTCCTTCTTTACCACGATGACGGAAAAACCGTTGGCCTTGCCATATGCAACGGCAGTTCTCTCAATATCTTCATAGAGTGCTTTGGTTTCTTTCTCCTGTAACCCGAACAGTTCCTCTTCCGATGCCCGCGCAAATTTCTGGAACTCGTCCAGCTTCTTCTGAAATTCCTTGGACTTCGCTTCACGCTGTTGCGAAGTCATTGTTGCAATTTTTGCTTCGATTGATTTTTTCAACTTCTCGATCTGTTTTTTCTTTCCGTCCACCTTTCCCTGAAGTATCTCTTTCCTGGCCATCAGGAGGTCTCTTAGAGCTTTCCCCCGGTCAGATTCCGTGCCGACGCGTGCGATATCCACATAACCCATTCTGGTGGTCTCTTTTGCAACGATTGCTTCAGGCGGTTTGCTCTCAGTCGGAATTAATTGAGTTTTGATTGCTGTTGTTTGAGCTGGCATGGCGCCCTTCGGTTCGCTTGCGATGGTGGCATCTGCGGCGGCTGACAGGGTCGGGAGTCCTACGATTAGGGCAATTATAAACTTTTTGATGATCGTGTTGTGCATGAATGTCTCTCGCATGTGGGATGATATTGCTTTCACAGCATAAAGGGATTGCGGAGTTGTGGCAATACAATTTGACCTGTCTGAATATACGGCTCGATTACATGGGCTATTGTTGGCTGATGAAGAGCAGTAACGCAGGCAACAGCAAAGGCCACCCGCGAAGAGTGGCCTTTGCTGTTGCAAACGCTCGAGTTACTGGCTGAGTTAACAATTTTATTCCGAAATTGTTCCCGACACTAATGTCTTGATCTGGACGCGTGGAGCGTCATCGAATAAATCGTTCATATGATCCGCCGTTACTTCACTCCCCTGTAAAGAAAGCTGGTCAGCGAAACTGATCCGAATTTTTTCCTCCTCAAAGCCGGCAAAAACACGGGCGCCAAGCATGAATTCCGCCCAGAATTCTTTCCATTGGGAAGGCGCTTCTTCTCCCTCAGCGGCCGGTTTGAGTTCAGCCAGGAAGATGGTCATCGCTGCTCCAGCGGCAAGGAGAGTGCCGGCCAGCATAAATGACTTGGCCAGGCCTCCGGGTTGAGCATTGAGCATTTCGGAAACCTTGCCCATGACAAACCCACCCACACCCCAGGCTGTAAAAAGCGCCCCGTAGTTGAGACCGTAGTTTTTGGTCCCCCAGTAGTCCTTGGCAAATGATGGGAAAAGACAGAGGTTGGAACCATAATTAAAGCCTATGAACGTTGCCAGAAGCACCAGTAACAGGGCGCTGCCAGAGTTTACCACAGACATCGCGGCAAACATCATCAGCGCCTGAAGTGAAAGCATAATAAAAAGGGTGGCTCTACGACCAATCTTGTCGGAAAGCACTCCTGCAACGACCCTCCCCCCTGCGTTGCCAACTGCCATGATGGCCACCGCTACAAATGCCATGGGGCCCATACTGCTCTTGGCAAGACCGGCAACACTGCCGATCACCATCAGACCTGCGCCCGAGCCGATAAAAAAAGCAACCCAGAGCACATAGAACTTATAGCTGCGTAAAATTTCGCTCACTGTTGCATTGACTACAGGTTTTAAAGCGTTCAATTTGGCAACCGGACCCGGATTGTCAGGCTCCGAAGGGACATAACCCTGAGGAGGGTTGGCAAGAATGAAAGAGAGGCTGCAGACTGCCACTGTAAATCCGATGCCGAGCAACAGCATTGACATCCTGATGCCGAAAGCGCCGATCAGCCAGGAAGAGAGCGGCGCTATATAGACCGGCGCCAGACCGAAACCCGCCACAACAATGCCGGCTATCAGTCCGGTCTTGGAGGGAGAGAACCACTTGAGCGCCGGGGGGGTGGCTGCTGAATAACCGAAGCCGAAACCTGCCCCTGACAAGATGCCGAAACCCAAAACCCAGGCCAGGTAAGAGCTGGAGAGCGCCATCAACCCAAAACCACATCCTACCAGAATGCCGCCGATTAAAGCGGTTCGGGCCGGACCGATCCTGTCCTGGCACTTTCCAGCCATTATCATGGCAAACGCAAAGGTGAGGCAGCAGACCGCATAAGGATCATTGATGGAAGCCAGATCCCATTGGAAAGCGCCAGCCCCCCCTTTTTCGATTGAAGCCTTGATGGCGCCCTTGAAGATGCTCCAGGCATACAGTACACCCAGGGCCAGATTTATTGCCGTACCGGCGGCAACTACTCTCCAACCCTTGTTTATGATTGCTGACATGGCATTCCTCCTTAACTGTTAAGCCTATTGGGCTACTGTTTTTCTGGAAGGTCCGTTCATCCGGATCGCAGCGGAAAACTCCACCCAGAATACCAGATAGATTGAAATCATCAGCGACAGACCTATGTTCTGGTTCTCAGCTCCCAGTGTATTTGCCAGGATTGGCGAGGCAAAACCGGCGCCGTGGGTTCCGGTAACCCGCTCCAGCATGTAAAATGCGAGCAGGGTCGTTATGGTGCCGATTAACATGATAGCGATCCCGACAGGACGCTTTGCCCAGTATTTTGGAGAAAATCCGAACAAGCGCATGAAGATTACTACCCAGATGACCCAGACCGAATAATCAACCGCAATGTCCGGCAGCGCCAGTTTGTTTTCCACTAATAGCAATTCCAGCATTGTCACTAAAGCCAGAAGGGTGAACAACCAGTTGAACTTTTCATTGGCTTGCGTATGCCAATTGCGGCTGTCCGGGGCTCTGATTTCACCGAAGGAATGGCTGTGTGTGCCAAGCGCCGAAAAAAGCATCGCAAACCAGATTCCGGCGAGATGGAACAGCAATGACGCCTGGCTCCCTGCTATACTGGCAATGCGAGACATCGGTTCAGTGACAAAATTGCCGGCAATCCTCATAAGGAACAGGTTGGCGATAACCGAACAGGCAATGATCACGGCAATAGTGAAGATCTTGCGCGGCAGCAGATATGGGTTGACCTTGTCTGGAAAACCGATTATCAGTGAAAACCAGATCAGATACATGATCAACGGAATACCGAAACAGATGCCATATAACGAGTTACCGGCAAAATCGCCGTTTTGGGCATATATGACGTATTTCCCCTTGGCGTTCGGATCGGTGTTGACCTGCCTGACCAGATCCTTCGGCATCTTCTTTAAATGCGGCAGCAACCCCATGGCATACCAGCCGTGATCCCCCTGTGCAGTGTCCACTACCCAGTACTGGTCTCCCATCATCTCGTCAAGACCGGCAAAAAGTTGCATGTTAAATGCGGCGCAGAGCGTGCAAACAGCAAAAAGCAGTATGATATTTGAAAGTTTCATTGGCATGGCGTGTTCCTCCGGAGCGTATTGTATGGATCCCTATTCCTTGTGGGTTGTCCAGAACATGGATACCGCATTGGCTGCAAACAATCCGTAAAGCCACATGCTGTTCCATGCGGGGCCTGACCAGTGGCTGCCTCTGCTGGCGCCGACAATGCAGAACGCAACCACAATGCCGATCAACGCGGTAAAAGCTACCATGGCTACCGTGCGCAGTATTGCGCTGTTACGCCAGGTGTGACGTTCGAGTTCATCGATCCTCATTGTCATCAACAGGTATTCTCTTTCACTCATCTCTCTTCTCCTTTTTGGACATGATATTTGCCAAGCATGGATTGTGATTTTTGTGTCTCATACGAATTACTGACGGTCCGATTTCATATTATGCCTCGCCGCTTCGTGCATCATATCTGCGATGGCTCGCATACCGGGAATATGATAGCCTTGCCCCGTAACCGGTCCGAAAGCTCATGATATTTGGGGCAATCTTCATAGCGGCCATTGCAGTAGCGAACCATCATGTATGCGTCATGGGTTGAAACATAGCCGCATCCCACATCGCAGTAGTCATCGTTTTTACCCAAAAAATGGCAGACATCATTCTTACCCAAGGCCACACCTTTCACTCATGTAAGTTATATCGTATACAGCACTTCCCGTGCCTATTTGGGCATGCAAATAAAATGGCAACAATTACAGGCCATTACACTATAAAGTTTGATTGCGCTGGCGCAGGCTGCTGAACAGTATTTGCATTTATGCAAAACGATTCTTTCCCGGTCGCAGCGGAATCAGAGTCATATTTATCCGTTTCAGGTCGGATCTAGAGGATTTTTCGTTTTAATACCGGTATGTTGAACATGACGCGGGTGGTTTTGCGTTAATGCAATTAGCGGTTCATGCCACTTTTACATAAATGCAAAACAAGAAATTTGCGAACGATTTTAAGGACCAGGCTTTCAGCAGAAGGCGGGTTTGAGCTGCAGGGAATTGGCATCAGCATCGATCCGCAGGGATGGACGCTTGATTTGACGTTCATGATAATGTATATCATTAAAAACATTACTGTATACAGCACAAGAGCATATAATGATCAAACTACTCAACAGGCTTAAATTACGTTGGAAATTGCTGGCGTTGGTCCTGCCGCTGGTTATAGTGCCGATCATACTCATTGGCTTGGTTGTGGGATATATCGCCAACCGTCAAGCGTACCTGGGGGTCACCAAGGCGAGCAAATATGATTTGGAACATATCGCCATATTCACAATCGACCTTTTAAATGTCCATCACCAACAGTTTGAAGTCTATAAGCAGGAGCGGCTGAAGAACCTTAACAATGAATTAGCCACTCTCACCAATCTTTCCTACAATCTGGTCGAGTCGGAATACAAGCAATTTGCAAACAGCCGGCCGAGCCCGGATTCGGCCAAACGCGAGGCGCGCAACGCCCTGAAAAAAATTAATGTAGGCGAAACCGGTTACATTTATGCCATAACCAGCAAAGGGAAGCTGGAGGTCCACATAGCGAGGGAAGGCGACAATATTTACGACGAGCAGGATAATAACGGCCGATATTTTATTCGCGAGATGTGCAGGGCTGCCCTGGTGTCAAAACCTGGTGAAGTGCTGTTTATAAGTTATCCGTGGCAAAATGTGGCGCTTGGTGACAAGGCGCCGCGAATAAAGGTTGTTGCGTACCGCTATTTCCGTGAATGGGACTGGATTATCGCCACCGGGGGGTACCTGGAAGAAGCTTACAACGACAAAGATTTCGAGAAAAAATCATTTGCGGTGCTCAAGGAAAATCTACGAAGTAAAAAAGTTGGTGCAACAGGCTACATTTATTGCATGGATAGCAAGGGGAAGCTTACTGTTCATCCGGATTTGGAAGGACAGAACATAATTGATGCCAAAGATTCAAACGGGAACATGTTTATCAGGGAAATGTGTGAAAAAAAAAGTGGCTGGATACGCTACCCATGGAAAAATGCCGGGTCAAGCGCGCCCAGAATGAAGATTGTCCGCTACGAATATTTCAGACCGTGGGATTGGATTGTTGCGGTCGGGTCTTACGAGGATGAATTTTACCACGAAGCCCAGAGTATCAAAAAAAGCATTATGGTCAGCATGGCAATACTGATCGTAGCGGTTGGTATTACCGCAACTATAATGGTGTTCAAAGCATCCACGATTATCAGCAACCCCATATCCCACATGATTGATGTCATCAGGCGCATTAAAAGAGGCAATCCCGACGAAAGAATGCATGTTGAGGGTGATGACGAGTTGTCCGAAATGGCCGGCGCCTTCAACCGTATGACCGACAAGATACGTCGAAATAGTGAGATAGAGACAAAGCTGTCGCAGCAGGGTAAAATGGCTTCACTAGGAATCCTCTCTTCAGGCGTGGCCCATGAGATAAACAATCCATTGGGTGTCATTCTCGGCTATGCCGGATACCTTGAAGGGAAGATGAGTGAAGATGATCCGAATTATGAATACATCCATGAAATAAAACGGGAGAGCAAAAGATGCCGGAAGATTGTGCAGGACCTGCTTTCATACGCGCGCACGCCACGGCCGGTCATGGAGCCATGCGACATTAATGAGCTGATGGAACAGATTGTCGGATTTGCCGCAAATCATACAGATATGCGGGGTGTTGCTATCAGGACGGAATTCTCGCCTGACCTGCCAAAGGTTTGTCTTGACGGCGACCAGATGCGGCAGGTGGCAATCAATCTGATTCTGAATGCCGGCGGGGCAATGCCTGACGGCGGCACTCTCTCAGTCACAACCAAGAGGGCGGATTCGGAGCGTGTCAACATAATCTTCAGCGACAACGGATGCGGAATACCGCCGGAGGATCTGGAAAAGATATTCGAACCATTCTACACAACCAAGGAGCGCGGCACCGGTCTGGGGCTGGCAATTACGCGGCAGATCATCGAGCAGCATTCAGGCGAGATCCGTATCGAAAGCAGAGAGTCCGGCGGAACCACCATAACCGTTACTCTCCCTGTTGAGCATATAGAAACTGATTTTTAACTGTCATAGCCATAGTCCGAAAAGGAAATTTAATGACGTCCAACAAGAAAAAAATACTGCTGATAGACAACGAAGCTGGGCTTTGCCGCTTGATGGAACAGGTCCTTCTGGACGAGGGATATCTGGCGAAGGCTTACACTTCACCACAAAAAGCGATGGATAACTTCAAACCGGACCAGTGGGATCTGGTGATTACAGATATTAAAATGCCCGGCATGAGCGGCCTGGAGGTGCTGCAGAAGGTGAAGGAGTCGTCAAAAGATCTTCCGGTCATCATGATCACAGCCTATGCTACGGTAGAAATGTCTATTCAGGCTCTGCGAAAAGGGGCCTACGACATGCTCACCAAGCCATTCGAACCGGAAGAACTGGTCTTCCGGGTCAAAAACGCCCTGCAGCATTCGACTCTTCAAGAAGAGAACCGTGAACTGCGCCGGGAATTGTCCGATAAATTCTGCTTCGACAAGATTATTGGTGTTTCCGACCGGCTTAAATCGGTTTTGGGAAAGGTTGAGAAGGTTGCAGTCCGCGACACCTCGGTATTGATAACCGGCGAATCGGGTACCGGCAAGGAGTTGATCGCCCAGGCGATCCATTATAACTCGCCCAGGCGCGAGAAGAAGTTCGTGGCAATAAACTGCGGCGCCCTACCGGCGTCCTTGCTGGAGAGCGAATTGTTCGGTTACAAAAAGGGGGCCTTTACAGGGGCCAAAGAGAATCGCCAGGGATTACTCGAGGCGGCGGACGGCGGCACCCTGTTTCTAGACGAGGTCGGCAATTTACCGATGGATGTTCAGAAAACCCTGCTCCGCTTTCTTGAAGAAAAGGAGTTCCTTCGAATTGGTGAAACAAAAACGACAAAAGTGGATGTACGACTGCTATCGGCGACAAACCGAGATATGAAACAAGCTGTCAAAAGTGGCGAATTTCGAGAAGACCTTTTCTACCGGCTGAATGTAGTCAATATCCATATGCCTCCGCTAAGGGAGGGGATTGAGGATATACCGCTGCTGGCGGCTTATTTCATAAAATTGCAAAATGAAAAATTCGGCGCCAAGATCAAAGGGTTTGAGAAGGATGCAATGCAGGCGCTTTGTAACTTCGATTGGCCCGGCAATATACGTCAGTTGAAAAATGTTATCGAGGCGTGCATGGCCATGGAAAGCGAGGGGTACATATCTCTGGAAGTGCTGGAACAGTTCCTTGATGTTACCAAAGTCTCAAACGATATGTTGCCGATAACGACAGAAAAGGGTGACGAATTGTCTTACAATATGGCTCTGGGGTGCTTCGAGATCGACCTGCTTAAAGGGCTGCTAAGAAAACATGGCGGCAACATTGAAGCGGCTGCCCAGGAGGCCGGCATTAACATGGTTACGATTTATCGCAAGATAAAGAAATATGCCATCAGGAAAGAGGATTTCCTGTAGACACTTGAATAATCTTCTTGAGACTGAACATGATCCATCGTGGATGCAATCATTAATCGCAGCTATTAAGGGGAAGATGCAATTTGTTGCTGGTTGTTTGCGATCAGGAGGTGCCATGATTCGCTTTTCACTCTTAATGCTTGGATTACTCCCTCTCCTCTCAGGCTGCAGTTGGATGACCCTGTTTGCCGTCACAAACAGATCTGACGAACCTGTCGTCCTGCAATATGTCATATACGACTCATTTCCATGCCCGGATGACACGCATATTCTTAGACCGAGAATAAGTAACGAGGGTCCACGGGTAAACCGCGTATGGGAGTTGCCGCTCGCCCAGTACAGTTGTGATCCAACAACCAGTACCGTTACGGTTACACTTCCTCCAGCCAAAACAACCTACCTGTTCGTCAAAATCAATTATATCGACACAGATGGACTGCCCGGTGTGACATTTCTGAAACCCTCCCTGATACTTAACAATAACGAGCACTCTCCAGCCAATCAGGCCTACTATACATACAAAAAGGTCAGCAAAATGCTGTATGTCATTACATACCCCTAAACTTTAAATTATGAGGAAATGTGAGTTGAGATTTGAAATGACTACATCAGATCAGAAGAACAAGAAAACATTGATCAATTTCTGCCTCATATCCATTTTGGCGCTTCTGGTCGTATCGTTCGGTTGGAGCTGGTTTTACAGCAAAAAAAAGCTTGTAGAATTCTCCCTCAAGGTTCACCCCGGCATGCAGTTGATCGAAGCACGGTCATACGCCAGACAGGTGGGGCTTAAATATGTCATCTCATCGCGTAGAGACGAATTAGGTCGTTTCCGCGACCTTGTGACCGCATCGGGTGTCATGGGTAGGTATGTCTGTGAAATTCAGCATGACGGTAC
>JAQTRC010000079.1 GCA_028712665.1 Desulfuromonadaceae bacterium | reverse complement strand
GGATAATCAGGGGAAACCGCTCAATTTCACTTTCGTCACTTATCCATTTTTGCGGCCAAAAAAATATACGTCAGTTAATGACAATAGTCAAAGGGGATTGCCATGCTACTTATTCCCAAAACTGTTTTCGCTGCCTATTGCACACATCTCAAAACCAGAAATATCCCCCAGAACCGTTTTGCCGAATACCAGAAGTGGTTGCGCTATTACCTCGACTTTTGTGACAAATTTCCGCTGCCGGCGTCAAACTCCGAACGGGTGCGGCTGTTCTGCGAAAAACTCAAGGACAAAAAACAGTCTGAATCAAATCGTGAACAAGCAGCAATTGCTGTTTCGCTCTATCTCGAAATGCTGCGGCTGAAAAGCGTAACCAAAACCGCTGAAACTGCCGTTCCGGTTGATAGTGCGCCGCTCCCAGCCGGAGAGAAGTCTGTTGGTGAAATCACACAAATTAGCGGCAATGTCGCCTACAACCCGTACCTTCCGGAAAATGTCAGCGAACAGGTTGCAGCGAATGCACCGCCGATTCCGGAATCGACACAGGATTCATATTATGTTTCGGATAACGTACCTCGCTATGCGTCCAGCGCCACGCGGCGGTCCCAATTCATGCAAGCGGGATATCAGGAAAAATCCACGTCGCCGGACTGGGACAAGGCGCTTGAAGCCATGACAGAAGAAATCAAGGTGCGGCATTATTCCCGCAAAACCCTGCAAACCTATGCTTTATGGTCACGAAATTTTCAGCGCTTTCTCAAGGACAAACCGCCGCATGAATTAACAACCGCCGACGTGAAGGAGTATCTCACTTTTCTCGCTGTCAAATGCGAGGTGGCGGCATCCACCCAGAACCAAGCGTTCAATTCACTCCTCTTCTTCTTCCGCCACGGCCTGAAACGTGAGTTCGGCGAGCTGCGCGACGTACCGCGGGCGAAGAAGTCGCTCTATATTCCGGTGGTACTTTCCCGTGAAGAGATCGACGCCATCCTGGAAGAACTCTCGTATCCGTACAACCTGGTCGTCAAGATGCTTTTCGGCTGCGGCCTGCGGCTGTTCGAGAGCCTGCAACTCCGGGTACGCGATTTCAACTTCGATGCCGGTGTTCTCACCATTCACGGCAAAGGGAAGAAAGACCGGACCGTGCCGCTGCCGGGGTCGATTATTTCTGAACTTAAGGCCCAGATCAGGGTGGTGGCGGAACTGCATGACCAGGATTTGGCAGCCGGATACGATGGGGTGTTCCTTGATGACGCCGTGGAAAAGAAATATCCCGATGCCCCCAAGGAGTTTATTCACCAGTGGTTCTTTCCCATGAAATACTTGACGGCTGCGGAAAACGGAGAGCGGCGACGCTACCATCTTCATGAGTCGGACTTTCAGGAAGCGTTGTATTACGCCGTGCGGAAGGCGAAAATTCCCAAGAAGGTCACATCACATATCTTCCGCCACTCCTTCGCTACCCATCTGTTGCAGGCAGGCTACGATATCCGCGTCATCCAGAATCTGTTGGGCCATTCCAGCCTGAAGACAACGATGATCTACACCCACTGCGTCCCGGTCCGGACGGTGAAGGAACCGAAGAGTCCGCTGGATTTCTGATTAAAGTTAAGACCATGTGGCAAAAAGAGTTATCCACCCGATTCAAGATATTAGTGAGATCTTTTGCGAAAACGCAGCTTACCTGCTTCCACTTGCCTGATTCCAGTTGTATAATATCGCGTCACGATATATCATGATCCCATGATTCGAACGATCGTTGATGCAGAGACAGAAAAAGTCTGGCGGGGCATTGTCTCACGCAAGCTGCCTCGTGATATTCAGGATGTGGCACGTCGAAAATTGAGAATGCTGAACAACATAAAACGCATTGAAGAGTTGAAAATCCCGCCTGCCAATCGTCTTGAAAAATTGTCAGGCAACAGAGAAGGGCAATGGAGCATCAGGATTAACGACCAGTGGCGGGTCTGTTTTGAATGGAGTGAAGGAAATGCAGAGCTTGTTCAAATTTGTGATTATCATTGAGTGAGGACACTATGGAACGGTTACCGAACATTCATCCTGGAGAGGTGTTGCTGGAGGAGTTCATGAAGCCCATGCAGTTGTCTCGCTATGCTCTTTCCAAGGCAATTGGGGTGCCTGCCATGCGCATTGGCCAGATTTGCGCCGGAAAACGATCGGTTTCAGCCGATACCGCACTGCGGCTGGCTCGATATTTTGGCACCAGCGATACATTCTGGATGGGCCTGCAGGTTGATTATGATCTGGAGGAAACACGTTTGCGTCTGCACGAGCGCATTCTCGCCATAGAACCGATACGACTGGCAGCATAACGGTTGTAAGGTTTCGCTTACTCACGATTTTCTCTTGTTTGTCGAGTGATAATGGACGTAATAACCACCCACATAAATGCCGATTTTGACTGTCTGGGCGCCATGACGGCAGCCCTGAGGCTTTACCCCGGCGCCCTCCTTTCCTTTCCGGGCTCGCAGGAAAAGGGGTTGCGTGATTTTATCGCGCGCCACCCGGAGTATCTCCCCCCCTTCACTCGCGCCAAAGAGATCGACCTCGGATCCATCACCCGCCTTATCATCGTGGATTGCCAACAGGCCGCACGCATAGGCCGCTTTGCCGAAATCCTCGAACGTCCCGGTCTTGAAATCCATATCTATGATCATCATCCGGTGACCGATGAAAGCATCCAGCGCTCCGGCGGCGGAGCCATCGCCCCCTGCGGTTCGGCTTCGACGCTTCTGGCCGATTTGCTGCGGGAGAGGGGTCTCTCGCTGACAGCTGAGGAGGCCACCCTGATCATGCTCGGCATCCACGAGGACACGGGGCGTCTGCTGTTTGCTTCCGCTACGCCGGATGATTACCGTCTGGCAGGTTGGCTTCTGGAGCAGGGGGCAAGGTTGAATCTGGTCAGCGAAGCACTGAAACCGGAGCTGACCAGATCGCAAATGGGATTGCTGAAACAGCTGCTGACAACCTTGAAGACCAGCTATGTCAACGGAATTGTCATTTCGATCGCGCACGCCTCCTGTGATCATTACATCGGTGATATCGCATCGCTGGCTCATCAAATGCGTGATATGGAAAATCTGGATGTCCTTTTTGTAGCTGTTGCGATGGAAGATCACGTCTACCTTGTCGCCCGGAGTCAAGTCCCCGAAGTCAATGCCGGCGAGATCATGAAGCATTTCCAGGGGGGGGGGCATGCTTCGGCCGCCTCTGCTGCCGTGCATAATCAGCCATTGAAAAAGGTTCTGGAAAAACTTGACGAGTTATTGCGGGTTTCGGTCAGCTCTGACGCCGTCGCGGCCGATATCATGTCGGCGCCGGTGAAAACCATGCCTGATTCGGTTGATATAAACGAGGCGCGCGAATTTCTGACCCGCTACAACTGTAATGCCATGCCTGTTATGAATGGGGAGCGGATGGTTGGCATCATCTCGCGCAAGATCGTTGAAAAGGCGCTCTACCATGATTTGGGCGAATCATCGGTGACTGATTTCATGAACACGGAATTTTTCCGTGCGGTTCCGGATACTAAACTGGCAGATATCCAGAACTATATTGTGGAGAATAATCGGCATTTTGTACCGGTTTTCGACGGGATAAGTCTGGCCGGAGCGGTAACCAGAACCGATCTGCTGCGGCATATCTACGGTGGCCGTCCCGGTCAGAGCGGAGCGCTTTACGATGTCGGAGCACTGGTACTCCCTACACGGAGCCGCTCGGTGACAGGGCTGCTCGGGAAGCGCCTTTCAGAAACGGTTCGCAGCACCTTGCGCAACCTGGGAGCCGTCGGGGATGAACTGGGGCTGTCGGTCTATGCGGTTGGCGGTTTCGTGCGCGACCTGCTGCTCGGGATCGATAACCTGGATATCGATGTAACTGTGGAAGGCGATGGTGTTTTCTTTGCCGAACGGTTCGCAGAGCGCTATGGTTGCCGAGTGCGCGGCCACGAAAAATTCGGCACGGCGGTGCTGATCTTTCCGGATGGGGGGAAGATCGATGTGGCCAGTACCCGCCTTGAATACTACGAATCCGCTGGAGCCCTCCCGACGGTCGAGCGGGCCTCTCTCCGCCATGACCTGTACCGCCGTGATTTTACCATAAACACCCTGGCGCTCTGCATCAATAGCGACCGGTTCGGCCGTCTGACAGACCATTTCGGGGGTCAGCAGGATATTCAGGAACGGGTGGTCAAGGTGCTGCACAACCTGTCATTTGTTGAGGACTCTACCCGCGTTTTCAGGGCCATTCGCTTTGAACAGCGGCTTAGGTTTCATCTGTCGCCGCACACCGAAAACCTGATCCGGAGCGCAGTAAGGATGCATCTGCTGGACAAACTGGGTGGGAAGCGTTTATTCAACGAGCTTGTGCAGATCATGCGTGAAAAGGAGCCGACGGCGGCCATCAAGCGTATGTCGGTTTTGGGGTTGTTGCCGTTTATCCATCCTTCGCTCAAACTGATTCCGGCTACCGAACGGGTTTTGAACGAAGCCGGACAGGTGCTGGCCTGGTTTCGCCTTTTGTATCTTGATAACCCCTTCGAACAGTGGCAGGTTTATTTTCTGGCCATCTGCGATGGCCTCAAGCAGGATGAGTTCCAGGATGCCTGCCAGCGTCTCGCAATTCCGGGGTTGCTTGCAGCCCGGCTTCAAAGGCAGCGCCATTTGGTGAACAAGGTATTGGAAGCGATCAAGCGGCGGGTGAAACGCGCACCGGAGGTGCTGAACAGTGAACTTTATGACTGGTTTACGCCGTTGTCGCTTGAGATGCTGCTCTATCTTGCGTCACGTGCAAGCAACGAGCAGGTAAGGCGTTTTGTTTCTCTCTACCTGACCAGATTGCGGGATGTTGTTCCGCTGCTTAAAGGTAAAGATCTGCTGAACCTTGGGCTGCTTCCCGGTCTGCAGTTCGGACTGGTCAGGCAGCGCCTGTTGCAGGCCAGATTGGATGGAGATGTATTGAATCGTGATGACGAAGTGGCTTTGGTGAAATCCATTATCACACCAAAAGCCTGATGCCGGTAAAAAATACAATATGGGAGGCCGTATGTCTGAATTTACAAATGTCACAGTTGTCAAAAAGGCCAACATCTATTTTGGTGGTAAAGTCGCCAGTCATTCGGTTCTGTTCGCTGACGGCGGCAAAAAAACGCTGGGGGTCATGCAGCCTGGAGAATATGAATTTTCTACCGGAGCCGCTGAAATAATGGAGATTTTATCCGGTGAACTGGAATGGCAGATGAAGGGGGAAAGTTCCTGGAAGAGGGTTGTCGGGGGTGAATCTTTCGAAGTCCCCGCCAATTCGGCCTTCATAATGAAAGTCCCGGTTGTTGCCGATTACTGTTGTTCCTTTGTCGGGTGACCTCCTCTTGCAAAACTCCAAAAATCTTCAAAAAAGTTCCCTCCCCCCTGGCGGGGGAGGGTTAGGATGGGGGTAGGTTGCCATGAAATCAGCATGTTGCTGCTTCACCCACCCCCTAAACCCTTTAGGCCCCAGAGGGTCCTCCCGTCACAAGAAGTAGGTGCCTCTAGGCAAGGGAGGGGGGAGTGCTTTTGCAAGAGCCTCAGTTGACAGCTGGGAACACCATTTACAGAAGCACGGATTATCGTATTATCGGACGTTTCGCCCCATCTCCGACAGGTGCGCTGCATACCGGTTCACTGGTGGCGGCGGTGGGGAGTTATCTGATGGCGAAGCATGCCGGAGGTCTCTGGCTGCTCCGTCTTGATGATCTGGATGCGCAGCGCCAGATTACCGGCATGGCTGATGACATCATGCGGACTCTGGAGTCGTTTTGTCTCTTGTGGGATGGGGAGGTAGCCCGGCAGAGTTGTCATACAGGAGAGTACGGAGAGGCTTTTGAAGCTTTGCAGCAGGCAGGAGTTCTCTATCCCTGCGGCTGTTCCCGCAGGGAGATTGCAATGGCGTCTTCGGCGCCGCGCCAGGAGGATGACTGCCTGCCATACCCAGGCACCTGTCGTGGAGGGCTTAAAGCCGATTCGCCCATCCGTTCCTGGCGAGTCGCGGTGCCGGGTAATGAAATCTGTTTTAATGATCTGCGCAAAGGTCGAATCTGTCAGACGCTTCCGGAGGTTTCCGGCGATTTTGCAGTGCGGCGAGGCGATGGCGAATATGCGTATCAACTGGCGGTAGTGGTTGATGACCATCTGGCAGGTGTGACCCAGGTGGTGAGAGGAGAAGACCTGCTGGCTTCAACGCCAAGGCAGATATATATTCAAACTGTTCTGGGGTATCAGCAGCCGGAATATTGCCACCTCCCTCTGGTTACAGGCTCCGATGGCGCCAAATTGAGCAAACGCGACAACCTGATTTCATATCAACTTGGAAATGTGAGGGGAGGGGAGGCGCGACTCCTCTTCGCCGTACTTGCTTTTCTTGGCCAAAACCCGCCTGCCGGGCTTGAGAGCTGTTCCTGCGAGGATCTCCTCGATTGGGGTGTCACTCATTTTGATGCGGGACGTATTCCCTGTGAAGGTGGAGAGATTCCGCTCAGGCGTGCATTTTAGAGTCAGGATTCCGGGTGGTAATCAGATCGAAATGTAATCGAGCAGGTAGTGGGTTCTGAATATGCCGAGGAAGGTCTTGACACCACGGAGCGACAGAAGGAACTGATCCAGCTCTCCATCGGTCATGATATGCAGATCGATATAGTTTGAGGAATTACCGTCAACCGATTGCAGCTGCAGCTGCCGTTGCAGCCTGAGTTGTGTCAGGAAGGTGTATGCCGAATCGATGCTCGCAAGATCACCCTGCGTAATAATCCTTTTTCCTCCCAGAAATTCAAGTTTTTCCCACGTGTTTCCACCGATCATGCCGGCTTCGAGGGAGAGCAGGCTGGCGCCTGCTGAAATTGCGAAGATCCCCGCTTTTTTTATGTCAACTTTCCCTTTCTGCTCTCCGTCATGCTCAATCCGGATCTGGCCGAAAATGGTTAACGGAGGTGGGAAACGGACGACATGCGCCGCCATATTGGGGAAAAATATGCTGTAACGGTGGACGACGGAGCAGATATAGCTGCACAACTCTCTGCCGAGAGCCTCATCGCCATGCAGCGGGCGAAGGTCGTGAAGCATGCCGAAATTGAGCATGTTTTCCGGAGTGGGGGTAGATATCCAGTTGTCAAGAAGTTCCTTCCATTCGGAGATGCTATGGCACCATTGGGGGTTGCTGGCCATTATCTTGCCGGGACAGGGTGGAACGCCGATTTCTTCGAGGGCATCGACCAGACGCGTTGCGAAGCGTTTGATCTGGTTGCACTTCTCCGGCTGCAGGTTGTCGATGTAGACGATGGCGCTGTCCTGGTCGGTCCTCAGCGTCTGTTCGCTGCGTCCCTCGCTGCCGAGTACGAAGAAAGTGGCTCCTTCCGGGAGGCGGATGCCCTCGGAACTGTCCAATAGAGTGATTAGGCGGGTGGTGATGGCATCATTTAATCCGGAGATGAGACGCACGATGTTCTTGGTGTCGTCACCCCTGGTGATCGAGGGCTTCATTATGTCGAGCATGCGCGTGCCGATAGCATGAAGCTGGCCGATTGACCCGGCGTCTTCGATCTCTTGGTAGAGGTCTAAGTAGATACAGCTGCTGACGTCTCTGTCCGGCATGCTTTCCTCTCAAACCGACCGCGCTTCTGATGGAACCTTTTATAGCTTCCGGCTTCCAGTTCCGATACCATTAATGTAAATTAAATCAGTAGTGTCCGGTTTGGTCTTTGCATTAAGCCTCCCCTCCCTTGCCTAAGGGCACCTACTTCTGGTGACGGGAGGGGATTGAGGGGTGGGTGAAGCTGCCGTCAGCATCAAATGTGGCAAATTCCCCCACCCCCCAACCCCCTCCCGCAAGGGGAGGGGGGACTTTTAGGCAACTGCAAATACCAAACCGGACAACGCTGAAATTAAAGCGGTTCTCCTGTCTTATTCCGGTTCGGAGAGTGGAACGGTGAAGAAAAACACCGCACCGTGTCCCAACCTGCTTTCGCCCCAAATATTCCCGCCCATCGTATCGACGATCTCCCGCGAGATCGTCAGCCCCAGCCCGGTGCCGAGCGGACGCGAGTTCTCGGTATCCCGCTCCTGGTAAAAACGCTCGAATATCTGCTCCAACTTGTCAGGCGGGATGCCAGGCCCTTCGTCCGCTACGCTGATCTGCGCAAAGCCACCTTTTCTGGTCCCGCTGAGCCGGATGGTTCCCCCCCTAGGGGATACTTTGACTGCGTTGGAAATAAGGTTGGTCAGGACCTGGTGGAGCCGGTCCGCGTCGGCATAGAGCGGAGGAAGGGCCGCCTCGACCGTGCTGACGACGTTGATTCCTTTTTCGGCGAAGAGCGGGTGGGTGGTGCCGAGTGATCTGGCAAAAACCGGTTCCAGTTCCAGCGCTTTGGGAAACAGTTCCAGCCGCCCGGCTTCGATCTTTGAAAGATCCAGCAGGTCGTTGATCATGCGGGTGAGGCGCTCCGCCTCGTTATGGATGATGCCGACGAATGTCCTTCGCTTTTCCGCATCGTCCACATGGTAGCGCAACAGGATTTCCGAGAAAGAGCGGATTGAGGTGAGCGGTGTTCTAAACTCATGACTGACCGTTGTGAGGAAATCGCTTTTCAAGCGATCCAGTTCCAGCAGGCGGGCATTGGCCTTTTCCAGTTCGGCCGTCCGTTTGGCAACCTTTTCCTCCATGGCGTGGCTATAGGCCTGAATCTCCCCGTAAAGCCGGGCATTGATGGCGGCCATCGCGAGCTGGTTGGCCAGGGCCGCAAACAGCTCGACGAACTCATCGGTAAAGTGCATCGGACCACGGGTCGTATAGGCGGTGAGTACCCCGATCACCCGTCCTTCGTAGATCATCGGAGCGTGGATAAACGCGCTGATCGGTACAGCCATGACAAGTTTGGAGAGGAGCAGCGGTTTGTTTATCTCGCGGGTATCTCCCACTACAACCGGCCTTGCGTCCAGGAAACAGTTGCCGAAGTAGGTTTCCCGCGAAGGAGCCATCGCGGATGTCAACACGTATTCATCGCTCAGTCCCACATGGCTGCGGATCCGTAAAATTCCATCCTCATCCAGGAGCCGGACCCCCAGATGCTCGAATCCGAACTCGCGCTTGATCAGCATGAGCACTTCCTGTAAGAGGGTGTCGATGTCCAGGCTCCTTGAAAGTGCGTGCGAGGCCTCATGCAGGACCATCAACTCCCGCAGCCGCCTCTCAAGGGCATCCCGGCTCTCCACAAGTGTTTGGGAGACACCGCCGAAGACGTCCAGAATCTCCACCGCATGTTCACGAGGCCACGCGAAGGTGCTATCGATGATCATGCGTGCCGACGGCGTTCCCAGGGCGCTGGCCAGGCAACGTTCGGTAGCTTCGAGAAGAAGCTGGGGGGAAGAACGTTCAGGGAGAACTCCCAATACATCCTGGGCCATTCGGGCGCCCACAAACCGTGTCAGGAGTTCCTCAAGCTCGACCCTGGTAGCCCACGCAGCCGGCAGTTCGGAACGCCGGATCCCGTCCGCAGACTGCGATGTCAGAAGGCTGATGGTGAAGTAGGTCCCCATGTTGAACAGCAGGCTCCAGATCATGGCGTGCGTCCAGGTGTCAAACCCCTCCAGGCCGAAGAGGGCTCTTGGGCGGAGCAGCTGTATTCCCCATGGCCCCTCTGTCAGAAACGATTCGTTCATCCACCCCGAATCTACGAAGCTCGGCAGCAGCAAGGTGTATATCCATACGCCAAATCCGGCGGCAAGCCCGGCGAGGGCTCCAATCCTGGTCCTCCCTTTCCAGCAGAGGCCGAAAAGAACTGCCGGGACAAACTGGATCATGGCGGAGAAGGATAAGAGTCCTGTAGAAACCAGCGTGTGAGACTCGCCGATTGATCGTTTGAATGCGTATCCCAGGAGCACTACGCCGAATATCAGGGCCCGCTTGGTGTGCAGCAGATGGGCAGAGACATCGCGGCTTCCCAAATTCCGGAGTACGGGGAAAATACGGTCCAGGACCGCTACGCCGGGATGATGGAGGATCATAGTTGACAGTGCGACCGCTTCGACTATAACCATGCTCGTAGCGGCTGAAAATCCGCCCAGAAACGCGAGAAATGCCAAACCGGTGTGTCCCCGCGTCAAGGGGAGAGAGATCATATAGAAATCCGGGATCAGATCCCCCCCGTACTGACGCCCGACCAGCGCTACCGGAAGTACAAGTACATTGATCAGCAACAGGTAGGCTGGAAAAGCCCAGGAAGCGGTACGCAGATGACGCAGCTGAACATTCTCGACGACCAGCATATGAAATTGGCGGGGGAGAAGGATTACCGCTGAAGCGGAGAGGATACTCAGGGAGACCCAGGTCGGAAGCGACACCCCCGAACCTTCTCCGAGCAGAAACAGCTTCGACAAGTTTGGGTCTGCAAGGGCCTTTTCAAAAATGTGTGGAAGACCGCCGCCGATACCGAAGGTAATATACAGGCCGAGCACCAGAAAAACCCCCAGCTTGACGACGCTTTCAAAAACCACCGCCGCGACCATCCCTTCGTGGCGTTCGGAGGCCACCAGGCTCCTTGCCCCGAAAAGTCCGGCGAAGATCGATAGAGCAAGAGCCGCCCAGAATGATGCATCGCCAAGTATCCCGGACGCAACGGTTCTTCCGGTTAGCAGATCGAAAGTGTAACCGACCGCTTTAAGCTGGAGTCCGATATACGGGGTAATTCCGAGCACCATCACCGTGGCTGCCAGTACTCCAAGGGCCCACCCCTTTCCGTAGAGTACCTCGAGCAGATCCGGCAGGCTCGTGACACCTTCCGTACGGCAGAAGGAAACCAGTCGTTTCAGCAGGGAGGGCCCCAGGAGGAAGATGAGCGTGGGGCCAAGGTAGATAGGTAAAAACGCGAGTCCGGTAGTAGCGGCCTGCCCCACGCTGCCGTAAAACGTCCAGGATGTACAGTAGACTGCCAGTGAAACACTGTAGACCCACGGTTTGTCAACCAGGCTGTTGCCATCCTCCCTGGCCTTATCCGTTGTATAGGCGATGGCGAACAAAACCAGTAAATATCCCACTCCGAGGAGGGCAACCCAGAAGGTTTCATTCACGGATCTTCTCCTCTGGTAAGAAACCAGCCGACCAGTACAAGCACTCCCCAGGCCGTGAAGAGGTAGAGTGGCAATAGGGGGATTCCGAGGAAGCTGGCTGGTCTGTTGAATGCCCCCAGCAGCGGGGAGTACAGTGCAGCTATTCCGATGACAAAGAGTGCGGCTAGCCGGCGTGAGGTCATATTCATAACTAGAATACCCTTCATAAATCGGTGTTAAGGCTGAGGGGTGACTTGTATCGGGTTAATTCCTGGCATCCTTCATTTTTATCTACCTCAAAACCTGGACGACTGCCATCGCAGGAGGAGGTGGCGGTCGCAAAAAGCTTTTGCATCGGCTAATGTTCGAACCCCCCGCTTAGGTAGTAGCGAGATGAGTCCAAGGAATATCTGGGCCGTGGCACGGGCGTCTCCCATGGAGGTATGCCGCCCCTCTATGGTGATCCCCATCCGTTTCGCTATCGAGTCGAGACTGAGCCCTTCAGCCCCCTCATGGATTCCGTAAGAAAGAAAAAGCGTGTCAAGGATCGGGTTGTCGATCAGAGGGAGTCCTGACTCGGCGGCCGCCATTTCCAGACATTTCTTGTCGAAGGCCGCGTTGTGGGCGACCAGAACCGAGTCGCCTACAAATTCTACAAATTGCGGATATACCTGACTGATGGAGGGGGCATCCGCCACCATCCACTCTTCAATGTTGTGAAACTGTATCGATTCGGAAGGGATTGAGCGGCCCGGATTGACCAGGGCGTGAAATATGTCGGAGTTCTGGATTCGCCCCCGGCGAATGCGGACTCCGCTGAGGCTGATGACCTTGTCTCCTTCAGAAAGCCGCATCCCGGTGGTTTCGGTATCGAACACGACATACTCGAGATCGCTCAAATCCGCCTGGAGCTGTTCCGTCCGCTCAACTACAGGGCGTGGAAGGAACAGGTCGAAATCGTAAAATTCCGGTTTGCAATCCCGCAGTACGTCGGCATGTTCCCCTTCGTAAACGTCGCATGCCTGCAGCAGGGCAAGCCTCACCTCCAAACATTCACCTGAAGATCTGGTCCAGAACTCACCCCGATTTTTTCGCACCGCCTCTCCCAGAGAGAGCGATTGCTCACCGGCAGGGGAGAGTTGCAGCGATTCCAGTTCGGCTGGACTGCCTTTGAATGGACCCCTGATCCGGAAGGTCGTCACCACGGTACCGTCCTCCACCCGCAGATTCGCGGCTATCAACGGTTCTGCCGGGCTCACACGGCTGATCCAGAGAAGAACGGAGCATAAAGAAGTCACCCATGAGAACGGTTCCACCAGCACTGCGGGAGTCGCGCTCCCCTCCTCCTCCTCGATCTCGACCGGAATCCCGGGAACCAAAAGCAGCGCTTCCTTGAGGAGTTCGCGGGGATCAGAAGGTATTGCCGGCCAAAGCGAACTCCGGGCGGCGCTGGCGGCATCATCGATTGCCGTGACCCGTTCGCTCAAACAGCCCATCTCCTCCTCTATAGCCGCCAAAAACGCCATCTGCTTTTCCGACGGCATTTCCCGGTGTCGCTGTAGTGTCTCGACCAGTGAACGGGAGGCGGCCAGCGGCCCCCTCAGGAGTTTTGGCATTTCCCGAAGTGTCTCTTCGGACTTTCTGCTGCTCAAACTCCGAAACACCAGCAGGAATCCTGATCGTTCGCCTCCCGGCCCCGGTATGGCCGAAAGCGAACCCTTGAGGAGCGTTCCGTCACAGAGTGGAAAGAGCAGATCCTCCACCGTCTCCCGTCTCTGCTCCCATCTCTGGCGGACCCTCTTTAGATGAAAGTTGAGACGATCAGTTGGGAAGATGCGAGACAGAGGAGTCCCGATGCCGGACGTATATCCCATATCCAGGATAATTCTCGCTCGCGGATTCATCAGGATCGTCTCTTCAGCTTCGTTGGCTACAACCACTCCGTCGACCATTGTTCGGAGTACGGTTGCCAGGCGGTTCCGTTCCTCTTGCACCGTGCGGGTCGCTCTACGTACACGCTCTTCGAGCTCGCCATAAACCTTGCCCAGATTCTCAGCCATGTGGTTGAACTCCAGGGCCAGATCTTCCAGTTCGTCTCCGGTGTCGAGCTCGATCCGGTGATCCAGGTTGATGCGGGCAACGATTTCGGCGCCATGCCGGATCTTCATGATCGGGCGGAGAAACTGGTCGGCCATGCGCCACGCCAGAGCCGTTATCATGATGCCGAACACAACCAGAAGGAATGCCGTCTGGATGGCTGCCGAGATGAACTGTTCATATATCTGTGAAGCCGGCTGGAGCCGCTGGATCTCAGCGACATAGTCGCTCGCCTCAAAGAAGAGACCGGCCATTGCAACAATCAGAGGGAGCAGTGCCAGACAGAGTAGCGATACTACCATGCGGCGGCGCAGACTCTTTTTCCTGCGTAGAGGAGTTTCTCCCTTAACCCCGCTCATGACTCTATACAGGCTTGAATCGCACGAAGCAGTTCATCGGCGCTAAATGGCTTGGTTACATATTCGTCCGCCCCCACCTCCAGCCCTTTCTTCTTTTCGAGGGTCTGACCTTTGGCCGTGAGCATGATCAGCTTTGTCCCGGCCATATCTTCCCGCTCACGCAGAATACGGCAAACCTCATAGCCGTCTTTGCGAGGCATGTTGATATCCAACAGGATCAGGTCCGGTCGAATGCGCTCGGCTACTTCCAGTGCTTCATCCCCATCCCGTGCAGTGTGGACCTCGTACCCCTCCATCTCCAGGATGAACTCGATGGACATCAGGATGTTAGGCTCGTCATCCACTGCAAGTATTTTCTTCTTTCGCATAGCTGCACATCCTCAAGCTTTCACTGATTCGCCCTCATGCAAGGGGGGAATAATATCGCATTATTTAAGCTAAAGAAATGATTTTATAATCTATTCATAATTAACAAAGTAACCCACCCGCAAAAAAAGCGGGGAGGCTAAAAGCCTCCCCGCGACTGTTACGGCGAATTGGATTTAATACTTTCAGTGATCGACAGCCTTGGCCATGCCGAGACCGGTATTCTGGCGGACATAGACCTCGTCGA
>JAQTRC010000078.1 GCA_028712665.1 Desulfuromonadaceae bacterium | reverse complement strand
ATGAATAATGTGAATAATGCCATGACGGTAGTAGCGTCGTCATCGTATCAAATGACTAATAATCTGAAAATCGGAGCCGACATTGAGTATTCAAAAAATCCGGATTTCAACAATGAAGTTAAGGGTCTCGTCAAGCTAACCTACAAGTTTGATACGAAGCTTTCCGGAGAAGGGAGGACTAAAAGTGAAAAATAGCAAACTTCTTCTGATTATCATGGTGTCTTTAATTGCACCGGTTTTATACGCCTGCGCAAACACCGCCAGCGTTGCCAGAATCCATCCCGAAGCGGTCCAAGGTCTGCCGAACTGCACTGATTGCCATAGCGACTCGTGGGGTTCTCTCAACCATAAGGCTCCCGATTTCATGCTCAAACACAAAATTTATGCAGGTTCTAAATACGCCTGTGCCTCCTGCCACCAGGAATCCTTTTGTTCCGATTGTCATGCCCACAAGGAAGAGATTAAGCCGAGTAGCAAGTTTTCAGATTCTCCCGAACGGAACCTTCCGCATCGTGGCGACTATCTTAGCCAGCATAAGATCGACGGCAAAATCAACCCTGCTTCCTGTTTTAAGTGTCACGGAAGGCAGAATAATGAGGGGTGCAAATCATGTCACAGATAAGAATTACATCTCTGGCACTTGGGTTGCTGTCGTTGCTCTCTTTCATTCTTATTTCGGGCTGCGGTGACAGGAATTCCGGGGCTGTTCTTAATCCAAACACTGGTAAACATCTTGCGTCGTGGTTGCCGACCGGTCACGCAACAGCTGCAAAAGATCATTTGGAAGCTTGTATCGAATGTCACGGCAGTGACTTCACAGGTGGAATTTCCAAGATCGCTTGTACTATGTGTCATTTAGGGAGTGCAGAGGCTCCACACCCTGTTTTTTGGAATTATACATCAACTCAGCCTACCGCCTGGGGAACCTATGCCTACGCTTTTCATGGCGTTTATGCAAAACAGAAGGGTACTACCGGCTGTGCCGTTGCAAGTTGTCATGGTACAGGATTGAATGGGGTTTCCGGTTCCGGCCCGTCATGTACAAAATGCCACAAGGATGTTACGTCGGCTCATCCCGTGGAATGGGCCGTCAGATTATCCCATTCACCTGGTGGAGTCGCGACTGTATTGCCCGATCATGGAAACTGGGTTAACAATGTAGAATCCACTTCCTGCAGAAACGTCGTCTGCCACGGAGCGCAAGGACAAGGAGTCTTTCTGAGCGGCCTTGCGTGCACAGCTTGCCATAACAGCTCCTGGTGAATTCATATTAGTTTTTTGCCGGCATTTATCCCACAAAGGCCCCGGAGCGATCCGGGGCCTTTGGCGTTGAAGACCATATTTGATGTACTTGCTATTTTTTGGGGGGGGCGATAATAAGTGAGGATCGGGACCGGAGTTTGTCCAGACGCGGCAGGCCGGTCTTATAAAGCCACCGGCAACACACTGCCAGCCTCCGGCATAAGGTATGCCTGCCAGTTGGAAGGCATCATACAGATCGCAAGGTTCATTGCACCTTCCAGCGAGTTGGCCGGGATCATACCCATCTCCTCAACCTCCCTCGCCGGAAACTGCGACACCAGGATTATTCGGAAACGCTGGGCTTTCTGCAGCATAGAGTATGCGGTCTGGCCGTTGATCTCGTAATGTTCCCGCAACGCAGATTCAAACTCATCCAGCTGCTTAAAGCGAAACCAGTTGAAGAACGTGGAATTGCCGAAACCGTCGCGGCACTCGGCCAGAAGTATCATCACCCCCCCCTCTTTGATTGACTGAGATGAGTACTCCATCGCCTTGTGAGCCTGAATCAGATTGATATCTTTGGGGAAACCGCCACAGGATGCGATCACCAGGTCGGCCTTTGCCTGAAGCGGAAAGGCAAAACGTTCCCGATAGAAACGGCATCCGGCTTCGTGCGCCAGGAGCCAGTCTCCGGCAAAAGCGCCAATAATCTGCTTGTCCGGTGTCAGCACCGTATTCAGGATGAAATCCGGCCTGGCCATTTTGCAACCTTCGACCATCGCCTGGTGAACCGGGTTCCCCACCAGATTGCCTGTGATCGCAAGCGGATTCTTGCCACTGCCGTTGCCGGAGTTTAACACGGCGAAATGACTCGCCATACAGGCCTGCCGACTGGCGATACCGGGCAAAACGCTTTTGCGGCCACCGCCGAAACCTGCAAAATAGTGGAAACCGACCGTGCCGGTCAGGATCAGCCGGTCGGCCTCGACCGCTCTCCGGTTAATGCTGACCTTTATCCCGCTTGAGGTAGTACCGACCATGACCAGTTGGCCATGGTCGTCACAATCATGGTCATTAACGCGAAGTCTTCCGTATAGCGGCCCCAGGATCTTTTGATGTTCGTGATCGGTCTGCCTGCGGTGGATTCCTAGGGCGATCAAAACCTCGATATCGCGATCGGCCACCCCCTGTCGGTTCAACCTCTCAACCAGCATCGGAAGATAAAACTCGCTGCCGGTGTAACGGGTGATGTCGGATGTGACGATTACGATCTTTTCAGCGGATTTAAACGTCGAAATTGTCGGCTGGCAGAGATCAAGCGCAACCGAGATAATCTCTTCCGGGGAATGTTCCGGGGGGATGATCGATGGAACTATCACTCCCGCCAGGCGTTCCGGCGGGAGGTCAAGGACAAATGAGGTCGAACCGTATTTCAGCTCCATTGGGCGGGACCAATCAGATCCAGGCGTCTCCGCCGTCATACCCATAATCACCACCCTTGCTTCTGGGAGTAACCTTGAACTTGGCTTCCCGGGCAAGACGCTTCATCCGTTCGGCGGCATTCTCGCCAAAACCGGACAGTTTTTCACGCATCTCGCTCCCCGTTGTCGGGGCCAGGAGGAGAGCGGCGGCCACACCGATTACAGCACCGGAAACAAAGGCTATTACGGCTGCAGCGGCGTTATCGTTGTTGGTTGACATGACAAACTCCTTTTATCGTGGTTTCATAATATAATGTAAACAGGCTTCATTTCTAACACACTGAAGAGGTCGAATCAAAACAAAATTCAGAGCCGCATATAGCCGCAGGCGGATCACTCTGATCAGCACAACCCATGCTTGCTTAAAAGATCTATGAAGCTCTGATGCATGAGCGGTTTGGTGAGATAATCATCGCAACCGCCATGCATCAATGCGTCGAACATGTCGTCAGGAGAGCTGCTGCCTGTTACCATGAAAACGGTTGCCCGCACGCCGCCAAGCGCACCCTCCATCTCCCTGATTTTTTTTAACGTTTCATGCCCATCCATGCCAGGCATGTAGATATCCAGACAGATCAGATCAAAATATGCATCGGTTCCGAGTGCATCCTCAACCAGTTTCAGAGCATCCTCTCCAGATTCGGCAAAGAGTACGGAGGCATATCCTTCGAGAAAAACAGCGAGCAATTCACGGTTCATTTCCACATCGTCAACAACCAAGGCTTTCATAACCCGTCCTCCGTATATTGGGTTTTTTGTCATTCAAACAGATGCTGTCATTTTGAAGGTCTGTTCTATCACATGAGCCTTGATAGAGAGCGGGGTCATCCCCAGAAAACGAAAACCGCCGTCAATACTGTTCTCTATTATGCTGACAGGTCCCATGCGCTCTTCACGAATAACTTCAGTTATCATTCCGAGTGTTATATTTGCTCCTTCGTAAAGCATCTTCTTTATATTAATCTTCGGATTGCACTGCTCATAGGTTCTTGAACGGACTTCTTGAGTCCGTTCTGTAATTGCGACGCGTTTTTTTGCAAACTCCTTCATATCGACGGTTCCTTTTGGCGCTGAGGTGAACTCTGCAACCAGACGTTTCAACTCGTTAAACAAGGAGTTCAGCTCTTCAAGGTCGCCGTAGTGAACCCCGGCAACCGCTCGGGTTCGAAGCGATGTCCTGCTTCCAAAGGTCACGCACTCAATGCCGGCCAGAGCAAAATACTCGCCTCCGGTCAGCCCCCCTTTGTTGACGGTTATCGCACCGAGACATTTGATTTCAGAATTTCGAATCTCGGTATCTGCCGTAATATTGCCGGCGCATTCCACCAATGCATCATAAATGAAGTTGGCGGATATCGAACCTCCGCACTTGATTGTCCCGGTCCCCTGCCCACTCATGCCGCAAAAGGAGATATCGCCATCCGACTCGATCTTGCAGACCCCGATATTCCCATGAATTTTGATTCCTTTGGTCGCCTTGACAAAAAAACCGTCCAGCACGTCCCCTTTAACCACGACATATCCCTTGAAGGCGATATTGCCGACCTTGAAACCGACATTGCCGTTGATCTCATAGATATCCTCTACTGAAATCTCGTTATCCTTGAAAAAGACGCGCCCGGTGGCTTCAGCAAAAATATTCTCTCCAGCGTCGTCCAACCGGACATTACGTCCGACTTTAAGCTTGACAGGTGCGCCCGGTGGTGACTGGATTTCTTTCCCCATCACTGTTCTACCCGGTTTTCCTGGATCCGGAGGCATGATCGTGGCAACCAGATCCCCCGCATCAACATTCATGAACGATTGTACCTTGCGGAAATCTACGGTTCCTGCCGCTCCGTCAGAACTTTCGCCCGTTTCCGTTTTCGCGAGATCATCGGTAACGTTGATGACAATGTATCCATCTTTGCCCGGAATCATAGGGATTCCCCGTGCCAGCAACAGACCTCTTACCGGCTTTGCACCCGCCGCCGAGATCAGAAGTGAGGCTACCGACTCCGGAACAATCCCCTCCTTGATCTTGAACTGAGCCAGATGTCCCTGCAGTTCTGATTCCGTGAGGGGTGGGCCACCGATAGTAGACGGTTCATAGAAGCAGTGACATTCCAAAACGTCCTGGCTGATTTCAAACGTAAGGGTATATCCGTAGCGCTTGACTTCAAAGCGACTGGCCGACTCGGCACCCTTTGTAAACTGATTTTCAGCCATATGAGACCTTATAGGAGAATTTACCGGCGATACTATACCGACAAACGGTTGGTAAAGCGAAAAAAAAATCGGCGCACGGTTGCATCATACCGCACCCGGCGTCATTACCGTTGTTTCAGAATTCCCAGCTTGCCCAGGGTTGCGAGCAACTTGTCGGGCTGCAGAGGCTTCACCAGGTGTGCGACCGATCTGGCCGAGAGATAGGACTGAATTACATCGTCGGGGGTATTTAATGATGATACAACCACAATGTTAACTCCATCGTTTATCGAGACACCCCACTCCTTCTCTATCAGACGAATCTCTTTTGCTGCGGTATATCCGTCCATCTCAGGCATCACAATATCCAGAATTATCAGATCATAGGGATTACCCCCCTCAAACGCGTCGCGGAACATCTCCACGCATTTCAAGCCGTTTTCCGCCATATCGCATTCAGCAACCCCTGTCAGATACTGGGCAATCAGCTCACGTCCAAGTTTGTCATCATCCACAACAAGAGATCTCAGCATATTTCAACCTCCAATTAGTAGTTTATCAAGTTTCAACTACAAAACCCGAAGCGCCGACCGCCTCGATAAAGGCACTGTATTCAAGCTGCAAATTGGCAAATTGCTTCGACGCCTCCGTCAGATCACCCTCTTTGGCCGCTTTTTCAATAATCAGAGCCGCATTATGCATCCGCAGAGCTGATATATTTCCGGCCGATCCCTTGATGGCATGGGCATGACGACGCACTCCATCTGCATCCTTTGCAGCCAGCGCGGTAACCAGACCATTCAGTTGCGGCATAACCCCTTTGCAAAATAGTCCTACAAAACGCGGGATCATCTCCGCCCGCCCGCCAAGACGCTCCAACAACTCGCTTTGAGCAAAAACCTCAACCGATTCGGCACGTTCATCCGATAACGCTTTCGGCACCGATCCCGTTGGAGTGTTCCCTGACGCAGCCTCAACGGATTCTATCGGGCGGTCACAGAATTTATTCAACAGCTGCAGCAGTTGAGCCGGCTTGACCGGTTTGGTCAGATAATCGTCCATTCCGGCATTGAGACAGACCTGGCGATCCTCATTTCCTGCAAAAGCGGTCATTGCGATGATCGGTACAGGTATGCTCCGGGCCGTGGCGCGCTCGTATTCCCGGATTGCCCGTGTAGCCTGCAAACCATCCATCTCCGGCATCTGAACATCCATCAACACAACGTTAAACTGTTTAGTTTTATATGCTTGAAGCGCCTCCCGCCCATTCTCCGCAAAAGTGATCTGGTGGCCGTGGGGTCCAAGTATCGCCTGCATCAGTACACGGTTTATCTCCACATCATCGGCAAGTAGAATATCAAGCGGAGCCCACCTGAGCTGTTTGGTGGCCAAATCCGTCTCTTTGGCCGGCAGCGGCTTTTCGCTCCCCAATAGAAAATGGGCTGTAAAATGAAAACAGCTCCCCTCTCCCAGCCGGCTCTCCACCCATATATCTCCATCCATCAAATCCACAAGTTTCTTGCAGATAGCCAAACCAAGGCCGGTTCCTCCGAATTTTCTTGTGGTTGATCTGTCAGCCTGTTCAAACACGTTAAAGATCCTTTTACAGGCTTCTTCAGCAATGCCTATACCGGTATCGGTCACACGAACATGCAGAGTGACATCATCCATCTCCAGTGAGACCAGGTCAACTTCAACAGATATATGCCCCTGATGGCAGAACTTGACCGCATTCCCCACCAGATTGGTCAAAAGCTGGCGCAGTCGCCCCTGATCCCCCACCAGAGAGTCAGGCACGGCAGGGTCAAGCTGGAGCCCTAACCTGAGCCCCTTTTCTTCGGCACTCACGAGCAGCCCGTCCAGGCAGCGCTCCACAGCGTCCCGGAGGCTGAAAGTTTCATTTTCCAGTGTAAATTTGCCAGCTTCAATCTTGGAAAAGTCAAGAATATCGTTGATAATAAGCATCAAACTATCGGCGGAATCCTTGATGGCGCGCAGATAAAGCCTTTCCTTTTCCGGAGTAAGCCCCCCCTGCAGTAACAACTCTGTCATCCCCAATACCCCGTTCATCGGGGTACGGATCTCATGGCTCATATTGGCCAGAAAATCACTTTTGGCCAGACTGGCGGCCTCTGCCTGCCTGCGAGCCTCTTCCAGATCACGGGTTCTCATCTCCACCCGCTCCTCCAGGTGCTGGGTATGATCATTCAGCATACCGTACAAGACGGTACTCTCAAGAGCATAGGCGCAAGTATAGAGCACTATCGAAAGGGCATTCAGAGAAGCGGCATCCATTGCGGCCGAACTGCCCGGCAGCATGCCGACAAACATTCCCCGAACGCTGGACTCGGTGGCCACTACCTGCAAAACAAGGGTTTCAGCCAGATCTGTTGGAACAAGGACAGCCTGGTTGCGGTTGAGCGCCCAAGCAAAAGTGCCGTCTATCATCCGTGCCTCAACCAGAAGCTGTAAAGTATCACGAGCATCGGCAGGGTCGGCCACCAGCAGTTCAAAACCGCCGTCCGGCTGACTGTCAAGAAAACCCATTGATTGAAACGGAAAAAGCCGCCGGAGTTGGCTGGCCGTCGCCTTGAAAATCCCCTCCGCATCTTCGGCACTACTGAGATCACCCTGAAATTCACTGCTGGAGGCGAGCATTTCAAGGATCGACATGAAGCGCTGGTTGGACTCCTCAAGATAGTTGACCCGTTCCTGAAGAAACTCCGGCGATCTGGATTTGTTCCGGTCAGTCATCCGCCCCACCTGACAAAATGGCAAATGTCTCGGATATCTGGGACTCCGACTGTTTCAAAACAGTTCCCAACATATGAGGCGACAACCCCAACCGTTCCCAGGCTGATTCATCAAGCGGCGGCACACCCCACTCCGCCCCCTGCCCAAACTCCATGGTCTGACAAATGATATCCGCAAGATGGATCAGAGCGGTTTCAATGCGAAACTGCTCTGCAGATCCAGGGTAGTGATGACAAGCCACCGGTTCGCCGATACTGGCCGGAATTTTCCACTTTTTCAGCAAACCACCCCCCAATCCGGCGTGATCGAACCCAAGACGCTCCCGTTCCAGCTCGGGATAAGGCCTGTCAGTATCACGCTGTTCTTCGAGAAGCTCACGGATCACCTCGGGCCTGGCTGCGGCCAGTACAACCTGTCCCACGTCGTGAAGCATACCGGCGACAAAGAGCCGTTCCACATTTGTCTCGCGCCGGTAGATTGCCAGACTTCGGGCAATGATGCCGCAGGCGATGCAGTGCCGCCAGAACGAGGTCATGTTCAGCAGCTCCTCCGGAATTCCCTTGAATACACCCATGACCGAAGCCGCCAGCGCCAGATCCCGCAACTGTTGGGTTCCAATGATTGTTACCGCTTTTGTGATGGAGTCAACTCTTGCATAACAGCCGAACATGGGGCTGTTGGCCAGCCGGAGCAGCCGCGCTGTGAGTCCCTGATCCTCGGTAATTATCTTTGAGATATCATCAATGGAACTGCGAGGATGGTTGATCGTCTCATTCAGACGTTCGTAAAACATGGGTAGAGAATAAACCGTACTGGTTTCTTCCACCAGTTGTCCGAGGGTGAGAGGAAGTGGATCAGACAGTGCCATGCTGAATTTTCCTTAGAGCCGCCAGCTGCATCAGCTCGATAATTGCAGGATGGTCCCGATTCGTATGCCTGAAGAGAGGGGCCAATGCCTGTTCGGCAGCAGCCAGTTCAAGCGGATCTACATCCGCCGGTATCTGAGCTGCGGCTTCATCACTCCCATGACCTGCAATATCAGCTTCCAGCACCCCCCAGGTGCGGAAGATAATCAGATGTTTTTGTGTCAGTTCTGCGCCGGCTCCCAGAAGCATGCGCCCGGATCGATCATGGACATCCCCAGCCAGAACCATTCCGGTTTCAATATTTTCTATGGCAACCTTTCCCACGACTACCCCTTCAGAGTCAACAACATCGCACCGGAGAGCAGTGACGCTCCAGTTGCAATCTGTTCCGGCAATAATTAATCTTCCAGCATAAGGCTCCGCCCCCCAAAAGTGCTCAGTTCGGCTTTCTGAGACTCGGTAAGATCTATGAATCTGATCCCCATGCCGGGAAAGGAATGACATTCACCCCATGCGCGGGTCCAGCAGACCTCCACCTTGATATACGAGTTATCTTTCAGCTCCGGAAGGGTAAGCCACCCCTGTTCACCGACTATACATGGCTCGAATCTGACCAGGAAACATCCTCCAGGAGATATGTTTGTAGTCATTGACCTCGAACCGGAAATATCTTCTACCTGGAAAGAAATATTCAGTACTGCCGGTAGATTTTGCAGAGAGCGTTCGCTGGTTCTTATCTTGCGTTGAGCAAAGGTTGTACAATTTTTTTGAACAAAATCTGTCAGTGTGGTATTTCCGGGGAAAGCCGTTCCAAAGGGAAGGGTGCGAATCTCCCCGGACTCCTCATTGCATCTGAGGCGGAGGGCAGGGAAGAGTCCGACCAGATCAGTCAGCAAGAGTTTTTCCTCTTCACCGCAGCGCATATATGTCGGCATATCAACCAGGATTCCTTGTAACGGACAGTATACTTCGCGGCGAAAAAACTGCGCCAACGTTTGAACGCAAACCAGCAACACTCCAGGAAAGTCCAGTTTCGTCTGGTACAGCTGACGGCTTTTACCTTCACGACAGATCAACAGGATAGTTGTTGCCCCACTCCGGTTATCACTCATAGCAGGTCTCCACTGCCTTTAATTTCATCCATCCAGATAACACAAGGAACGTCGTTTTAAAAGCGCATTTTTAATTAGTTTTCATACCGGAATAAACTTTCCGGCTGAGAACTAACATTGATCGTTGAGTCCATTGCTGCCGGGTTCAAGGAAGAGTCAGCGGCTGAAGGCATACCCTTCGTTAAATCACTCGTTTTAGATGCCGCCTGATCATATCCTCAAAATCCGCATCGCGGCTCCCTGTGTAGACCAGCGAAGAACCGATTTCAGCGGCCAGGATAGCGCAAAGATATTTGCTCGGCAGTTTCTTGACCCGCTGACGGAAAGCCGGGGTTTCCTGGAGCATGCGCGGCAGGTGATTTATAAGCGCCTGACGAAAGGGTGGCTGCAGACAGAGTTCCGGACGGGACGTGAAAAACTCGAACAGGCGCGAGTAGAGGCTGTTGATGTTTTGGCTGATTGTCTCTGAAATTTCGCTATAAAGCAGCGTATCGCCAGACTCCTTCCTCCTGCGGAGTATCAGAGATGCCTCGTCGGCGGCCCGTTTTTTCAGGATAGCCAGGACATCCCCGACATACCGCTCCTTCTGATCCATGAATTCGCGCTCTGAAAGCAGCAGATTGGCTATGATTTCGTATGAAGACGAAATTACTCCGCATTTGTTGGCCGAAGAGTCCCGCATGATCATGACGCCGCTTTTCTGCAACTGCACTCTGGCCTCGGGGGTGACAAAGGAGTTGGCCCCTTCCACTATTACCCTCGATCCAGGGACTCCATCCGCATCAAGAAACAATCGCCAGTTCTGCCCATCAATCGTTTCCGGCCTCCCTCCGGCCGGGATGAAGAGATCTGCTTTGACTGTAAAAACCAGACTGTTGTAGAGCCGGTAAAAATCGTCAATGTCCAGCCAATCCTCCACCAGCTCCCCCGCAATGCGGCTTACCTTGCGGTGAGACTCCTTGAGCCCCTCCATCCGACGACCGGTCCGGTAAATTATAAAACCGCCCTCTTTCAGCAGAACCGGATCAAAAGCATCCAGATCATGGGCCAGGACAATACGATTCAGTCCGTCACAACTGATGCCGTTCGGATCATAAATAGCGGCAGTCCCGTCCAGAATCAGGCGCACCCGCATGCCGGGGCAGCGTTCCAGCATTATACGCAGACAGTTGCCGGCCACGTCGCCATTCGGTCCACCGGTCATCTTCAGGGAAAAAACATCGTTCGCGATATCGATACCAAGCGCGTCGGCCATGGCTATCTCGGCGAACGCGACTACTCCGGTGGAGGTGACGCCGTATTCCTTGTGGTTGATCCCGAAGTGCTTGCTGGACATTATACCGACGCCGAGAATATATCCCCGTTTTCTGGAAAGGGAGGCGATAGACTCAATCATCGCATCGTGCATATTCTCGTCAGGCCCTATCTCGATCGGTTCGTCGTCGCCATAATAGTCAACTATGCGCCGGTTTCTGGCGACTCCTCTATCGGTGATGAAGATATCCAGAAATGCATTGGCTATGCCGTACTGCAGCTTGTAGAGACGGCAATTTTCATCATCTATGCCGGCCTCATCCAGGTCTGAGGCATCCAGCACCAGCACCATCTTGGAACCCCCTTCATATATGTCCTTGTTCTTCAAGTGCTGGGTGTGGGCCAACACATAAACCTCACGGAACAGTGTATTAGCCGAAGTAATGTAATCATCCGCGCTGCGAGCGATGACGGTGCGCCACCCCCCTCTGGCGATGTCGGAAAAACCGATGTGATAGCCGGCCCCGAAGCGGCTGAAGAAAAAGGTGACCCGGAAGGGGAGAGCCTCAGGAAGATCCGCAGTGAATTCAGATCCGAGTAAACGGAGATAGACAGGATCGATCCTGAATGCCAGCGCCTGCTTCTCTACCACAAAAAAGTTGGTTTTCAGGGTATGGATGACCAGAAGCAGACAACATCTATAGACTGCACGACGGATATCATCAAGCCAGCGATGTCCTGTATTATAACCTTCTACCGCAAGCCGCGCTTCGGCCAGCGCCTCTTCGTATGGTCTCTCTCGATCAGTCATGTCAGGGTCAAAGCGGAAGCGGAACAGCCGGATTAGAAGCTGGGCCATCTCGGGATGATCGTAAAAGGCTGTCTGGACATCCTCCAGGCCGAAGCGATCCGGCTGTCCATGAGCCAGGCTGGTGTGGCAAAAGGCAATGAATGAATCGACCAGCGCGCCGTCTTCGCCGGTAAGCAACCCCTTGACTACAAACTCGCGATAGGCCGGCGAAGATATTGTCAAAATCTGGGTGGTGCAGAGTTCACGTTTCAGGCGGGCGGCAAGTCTGCTCTCGGGAGAAATATCCTGGCCATCGCGGCTGATAACAAAAAACGCCCCAAGGAAATATGGGTGGATCCCGTTGGATATGGTCTGGCAATAGGCGCGGCGGATACCTATGTTAAGGCGGTTAAACACCTCCAGCAACTGCAGCAGGAACTCATCCCTGGGGGGATTGCCGACGGCAAACAACACGCGGCTCTCCATGCGCCCTTCCCGCTCAACCTGGGTGATATCCAGAAAAAGCCCTCCCGAAGCGTTCCCCCGTTCGAACAGCCAGACAAGGTAGGCAATGCGTGAAGGGGGAGACATCCGGATATAATTTTCGTTATTCAACCAGAGGAGCTTTAAGAAACGGTCAAGCTTCTTCAGATCGAAACCGGGGAAAGAGGCGCGGAGTTCGGCACGAACCTTCCTGATCAGCGCATCGGGTATTTCCACCTCACGTTCAAGATCGATTTCATGGTTCTGACGACGATCAAATTCAAAACGCTGAATTTCAAGCTCATCCTCAATATATGGCATGGTCGCATTGGAGTGTGAAAACATGGCATAAGAAATCTCCCGTTCTCCCACACGTTGCAAAGTTTCGTAGAGAGAGCCGGGGCGGTTGACGCAGGCGATTATCAACCGCTTTTCACGATCCGCAAGGACAAGATGCCGGTTGTCACGAAGTTGGGACATCTCCCGAGCCAACAGCAGCAGGGCATTTTCTTCGTCCGACATGGCCTCGAAGAAATAAGGGCTCATATGCTGCTGGAGCCAGGAGGCGTTCTGTTCTGCCGCATCTCTGGCGGCACTGGTGGTACGGCGGATGGTAGCGGACAGGTTCATTCCGGCGGCTCCCCTCTGTAAAATTAATCTGATTACATTTCGCAGTATAACGTTATGTTTGAAATCAGCAAGATTTTACTGTCAATAATATCCGGCAAAGCTTTTCTTGACCCTGCAAGGCTGAATTGCTATAGTCTCCCCTTATAATTTTACTCCAGCTAAAAAAATGGAGCGAACCCTTGCCAGAAAAGCTGTGCAAAACAGACAGAGAAGAGAACGGAATCGCGATTCTGACCATTCCGGGATCGAGCGCCGTATCTGCCCGGCTGCTTTTGGAAACGCTCCAGAGACAGATAGCCATTATTGCCGGAAGTGGCGACGTAAAAGGTTTCATCCTTACCGGCGCCCGGGATGAGTTCTGCCGCTGTTCGACCGGAACTGCTTTTGCTCCATACGAGATGTCGGCACTTGCCGGCTTGGGCCAGCAGATCATGTTCAGCCTGGAAAGGACCGGCAAACCATGCATTGCTGCAATCGGGGGAGAGTGCACCGGCTTGGGACTGGAACTTGCGTTGGCCTCTGATTTTATCGTTGCATCACGCACGGCAAGTTTTGGATTCCCCGACATAGCGGCCGGGAAGATACCTTTTTGCGGCGGAACCCAGCGACTGGCTCGACTGGTCGGCAAATCCAAGGCTAAAGAGCTGATCTTCAGCGGAGAACTGATTGACGCAGGTGAAGCTCTTCGCATCAAGCTCATCAACCGGCTCTACCATGATGATGAGCTGATGCCAAGCGCAGTCCGGTTGATGGCGCATATCTGTACGCGCAGTCCCAACGCCATCCGTATCGGTGGCGAAGTGGTCAACGCCGGTTACGATATCGATCTGCAGACCGCCTGCATGCTGGAAAGGGATGCCTTCGCGCTCTGTTTTTCCAGCTTCGATCAGCGCGAGGGGATGCAGGCTTTTCTCGGCAAGCGTCAACCGCAATTCAAGGGGGAGTAGATGCCTCTCGAAAAAGGTTGCATACAGGTTTACACCGGAAACGGCAAGGGCAAAACAACCGCTGCGCTCGGTCTGGCCCTCCGTGCCGTCGGACGCGGGCTCAAGGTCTGCGTCTTTCAGTTCATCAAGGGGGGCGGTCCATACGGCGAGCACCTGGTAGCCGAAAAGCTGGCGCCGTTCTTTACCATCATCCAGACCGGCCGGCCAGGGTGGGTCAATACCAAAGACATCACCGAAGACCGTCAGATAGCCCAGAAAGCGCTGCTGCAGGCCAAAGATCTGCTGACTTCCGGCGACTACGACATCTTCATCTGTGATGAGATCAACGGCGCGGTCGGATTCGGGCTGATAGACGTCGATCAGGTGCTTGAGCTGATCACGCTGAAACCGGAGAGGGTTGAACTGCTGCTGACCGGGCGCAACGCCGATGAAAGGGTAATGGAAGCGGCCGACCTTGTGACAGAAATGCGTGAGATAAAGCACTACTATAAGGCGGGGATTTCTGCACGTAATGGAATAGAGATGTAGAGAAAGATAACTCCCCCC
>JAQTRC010000077.1 GCA_028712665.1 Desulfuromonadaceae bacterium | reverse complement strand
GATGGTATCGCCACCGAGATGAAGGAGAGCCACGCCGGCAAGAGTCTCTACCTGGATCGTGAAGATATCCGGGATTCGGGTGACGGCTCCGTCTATCCCTTTTCAACAGCTCTGGCCAATGAACTGGAGCGGGCGCTCTCCAGGGCCGGATTCGGCTTCGAGTCGCGCAGCATCGAACGGGCCGACCTGGCGCTGGCGGTCAGCTTCCATAAGAGTTCTGATTCGGTGCGCGTCTACCTGAAGTTGAAAAACCTGAAGAAGGATTCGGCCTACCGGGCCCTGAAGGGGAATTATGAGCTGGCCCGCGCCAAACTGCCGGTCGACAGCTTTATCGAGTCCCTTGATAACAGGATAGACAAGCTGGCGGGCAAGGTGGCCGGTGGCTGGCGGCGGGTCACGCCGCTGAAATTGTTTGTAACGCCGATGGTGGAGTCGCGCCGCAAGTATTCAAGCCCCTTCGCCGAGTACGTGACACTTAAACTAAAAGCCCGCCTGGCCGGTGATTTGACCTTGAGGTTTGTAGAGGAAAAACCTGTCATGAAAAAAGTTGCCTCCACCCGCTCCATTTCACCATCCGGTGGGGCGCTGGAAGCGGGAGAGGCTGCTTTTGCCGGGGCGGATGCCCTGCTGGAAGGAACCTATCTGCGTGGCGGCCCCACTGTCAGTGTGGCGGTCAAGGTCACAGGAATCGATGGAACGGTGAAAGTGTTTGCCGAAGAGACAATCCCGGTGGAACTGATCCAGTACTCTCTGGAAAATGATGCCGCAGATACTCTGGCGACGCTGGCCGATACCGAGAATGAACAGGCTGGAGGGATGATATCTATTGCCACCACCAAAGGCGGGCGCCATCAGATATTTCATGAGGGAGAAATCGTTCAGTTCAATATTCGCACCGGCAAACCGTTATATCTTTATGTCTATGATATCAATCCCAAGGGAGAAGCTACCCTCCTCTTTCCGAAGGCTGGCGAGGCGGAAAGCCCCCGGCGCCCAGGCATCAACCACCTGATACCGGATGATAATGATACTTGGGAGATCCGTGTTGAACCCCCCTACGGCACCGACGCAGTCAAAGTCTTTGCCAGCGGGAAACGGCTGCCGCTCCCAAAAATCAGCGAACAGGCCGCTTCGAAGAGTTTCAGCGGCGGGACCCGCTCTCTCAAGCGGGTCGAGGTGCAGGCCGAGCTGGCGGGGCAGACGCTTATTAATGCCTACGACCTTGTGGATTATTACAAGGGGGTGGCTTCGCGCATGAATGTGCCGTTGTATGAATCGACAGTGTATGTTGAAACCCGGGGAAAGTAGAGGAGCATTGATGGAACAGTCCAAGCCTGTCTCTCCGGAGGGGATTCACTATTACACGCCATCGGCCGACTATGTTTTGACCGGGCGCGACGGTCTTGTAAATATCCACTGGCAGGGCAAGCCCCCCATCCCGCTCCTGGATACAGATTATTCGGCGACGGAAGCGGGTGTCATACCTGATTACGACATGGTGGGACGCGGCATATACCAGCTTTTACGGCATGACCCTGAGTGCGCCTCTGCCCACGAGTATGCCGCCCTGTTGAAAGAGGCTTATCCCCACATACTCTCCGAGTTGGGCGCCCAGATCATCATGCTGGATGCCAGGGAGGTTGACACCCCCTATCTGGATCGCAAGATCAATTTTCTAAAGATCATGGCGCTCTTCGATCCTTCCAATGCTGGTCTGCCGTTGGAGATAGCCCGTACTCTGGTAGAGAAGGGCTCCCGCTTGTCCACTATGCATCAGGCGGTATCCAGCTGGTATGGGGCGGAAAAATATCTTAGAAAGGCTCTCGAGCTGAACCCTGATGACCGCCATGGCGCTTACGAGTACGGCGAGGCGCTCTATGTGCTGGGACGTTACGAGCGTGCGGCCGAGGTCTGGAGCGAAGCCCTTCTGCTATTTGAACCATCAGTGAGGGCGCGTATCGAGGCCCGGATAGCAAACATTCTGGCCGGGAAGATTCCGATGGTGCCGCCGTTGGATTACCTGACGGCGCTATCGGTGGCGGTCGAGGAACATCATGCGGGACGTGACGACGAAGCTGCAGCGATCATAGAGGATGTCCTGTCCGACCCTGTCTTTGCCGAGCAGTTTCCGATGAATGAGGTGTACTTCCTGCTGGGAACCTGCTATCAGGAGATTGGTCTGATGACGGAAGCTGCCCAAGCTTTCAAAAGGAGTTGAACATGTTTGGTTTCAGTATGGCGGACTGGATTTTCTGCGGTTTCATCCTGATAGTCATTTATGTATGTGTGGTCATCAGTAATATGCTGAAGAGTAAAGATTCCGAGTGATGCAGCGACGCGGCGCATCTGTACGCATTGAAAAACTGAATAAATCATTCGGCATCAATCATGTGCTTAAAGATATTGATCTGGATGTCAGTGCGGGTGAGACCTTTTCGATCATAGGCCCCTCCGGCACCGGCAAAAGTATTCTGCTCCGTCATGTCATAGGGCTGGAAAAGCCTGACAGCGGGCGGATTCTGATCAATGGAGAGCCGCTCGATAAAGCCCCACGCAGTTATCGCAGCAGCATGGTGTTCCAATCATCGGCTCTGTTCAATTCGTTGACCGTCGGAGAAAATATAGGCTTATGGCTGCGCGAGCACAGGATCTGCCCGGAATCCCGGACAGTGGAAATCATTTCCGAAAAGCTGGCTATTGTCGGACTTGAAGGAAAAGAAGACCTTAAAACGGCAGAGCTGTCGGGAGGCATGAAAAAGCGTGTCGCGATTGCCAGGTCGCTGGCTATGGATCCGGACCTGGTGCTATTTGATGAACCGACGGCAGAACTGGATCCGGTGACAACCGACGAACTGGCCGAAACTATAATCTCTCTGCGTGGCCGGGTCGGCAATACTACGATCATTGTCACCCACGATCTTAATTTTGCCCTGTATCTCTCAGACCGCATCGCGATGATGCACGAGGGGCGAATCGTTGCTATCGGGACTCCGCCGGAAATAAAGGCGAGTGACAATCCTTTTGTCAAGAGCTTTATCCGTACCACTACAAAGGGAATCTACGGCCAATAACCAGACTTAAATAACCTCTCCCGGCATCTTTTTATTCCACACCGGCAACGAATCCGCTATAATGAAAGCTTATGGGCAAAATACTTTTGATCGATGACGACCCAGCCTTCACCAGGTTTCTGGGCGACTACATAATTGAAAATTATCCACTGCTGAAGGTTGAGATCTGTAACAATCCCATGTCGGCTTTGCATTCCATCAAGCTTGGCGGCTATGACCTGATGCTGATCGATCTTGAAATGCCGGCGATGGATGGACTCAAGCTTCTAAAGTTCGCGGTCGATACCGGAATGGACAAGAACAGGATCGTGATTCTTTCAGGCAGGGATGCCGATTTTCTGCATGGCCTCTGTCCGATGGGAACCTGTCTGGCCGTTCTCAACAAGTTTGAGGCCCGTCAGAAGGTCGTGCTGGATATGATTTTCAGTTCGCTCAACAGGAAAGCGGGAGCGGCCTGAGCTGCCATGACAGATCTTCTGAAAACCTCCGTCGTTCTGGTTCTGATCGTAGTTCTGCTCCGCCGCAAGGTTTCCATGGCGGCTGTTATGCCAATCGGTGCGGTACTGCTGGCGATTATCTATCTGACGCCTCCGCGTGATTTCTTCCGGGCGGCCGTAACGGGCGTATTTGCTCCCAAATCCCTCGAAATGACAGTCACTCTGATGCTGACCATGGTGATGGAGAACATTCTGCGCACCACAGGTATGCTCAGGCGCATGGTCAGCTCCCTGTCGGAGGCGCTATCGGACCGGCGGTTGGTAATGGCCGCGATGCCGGCCATGATCGGCATGCTCCCCTCTCCCGGCGGTGCAATATTCTCGGCCCCCATGGTAAACGAGGCGGCCGGAAGCGCAGTCGTCGAGCCTGAACAAAAGGCGCTGATAAACTACTGGTACCGCCACGTCTGGGAATACATTTCGCCGCTATATCCTGGCATTATTCTGGCGGCCGGCATTACCGGACTCTCAACGCAGACCCTCTTCCTTGCCAACCTCCCGTTTGCACTTTCCGTTGTTGGCTGGGGGGTGCTTTTCTGTTTTCAAGGTATCGGCAGGGAGGAAACCAGACCATCCTCAACTGGTCGCAAGCGCGAGTTTATGACCTTTCTAGCCATGATATCCCCGATTATGCTGGCGCTACTGCTGGTGGTAATCTTCCGGGTCAACGCGACACTGGCTCTGGGGGGCGCGGTCGTGGCCCTGTATGCCGTCCACCGCTATTCGCCTGCCATGATCTTCAAAAACCTGCGGGAGAGTGTTTCCGGCAAAGCACTTTTTCTGGTAATCGGCATAATGATCTTTCAGGAAGTGCTCCGGACAACCGGGGCTCTCTCCGGCATATCAAATTTCTTTGCAGCGTCAAATATGCCGGTTTATCTGCTGCTGTTTCTGATACCTTTCATCGCGGGGATCATGACTGGCCTGACGGTCGGGTATGTCGGCATAACCTTTCCGCTGCTTCTTCCGCTGATGGGCGGTTCGACTCCATCGCCGGCTCTGGTGGCGCTGGCCTTCGGTTCAGGATTCGCCGGTGTGATGCTTTCGCCGATTCATCTCTGCTACGTGTTGACCTGTGAATATTTCCAGGCCGACATAGCCAGGGTCTACCACCGCCTCTTTCTCCCCTCCGCATGTGTTCTGGCAGCGGTGGTGATTCCGCTCTACGTCTGGTAATCTTCTGCTTGCCTTCTCTGAGAGTTGTGGCACAATCACGCTTAAAATAATGTCTGACATCCAATAACAGGAGGGACAATTATGAAGAAGATCGGAGTTGTACTGTCAGGATGCGGAGTGCGGGACGGCAGCGAGATCCATGAAGCGGTTTTTGCCCTGCTGGCGATAGATCGCCAGGGTTGTGAGGCGGTCTGCATGGCGCCTGATGCCGACTTCCCGGTAACCAACCATCTGACTATGCAGGAGAGCGGCGATAAGCGCAACATACTGGTGGAGTCGGCCCGTATCGCCCGCGGCAACATCCGGGACATCGCTGAAGTCAAGGCTGCTGACCTGGATGCCATAATTTTCCCGGGAGGTTTCGGTGCTGCCAAGAACCTCTGCGACTTCGCGATGAAAGGGGCTGCAGCGGTTGTTCACCCTGAAGTTTCGCGTCTGCTGAATGAGATGGCAACTGCCGAAAAGCCGATCGGAGCGATCTGCATCGCTCCGGCTCTTATCGCTACCGTACTGGGGAAGAAATATTCGACCACGTTGACAATTGGCAATGATGCAGGCACGGCGTCCGAGATCGAAAAAACCGGGGCGAAGCATCAGGAGTGCGCGGTGACCGGATTGGTGGTGGATGCGAAGAACAAACTGGTTTCGACGCCCGCCTATATGCTGGCCAACAGGATCTCCGAGGTATACGAGGGGATTGACAACTGCGTCAAGGCGGTTATTGAAATGATTTAGTAACTATTCAGAACAGAGAAATCGGTAGTCAGAATTCAGAAGGAAGGCGGGCAGGCTCTGCCGCAGCGGAAGTTTCTCTCTGTTCCGCCTGAGTTTGCCATGAAATTCTGCTGTGACTTCCCATTATATTCTGGCTACTGATTCCTGAATAGAACCCCTACTTTATCAACTGGTTCATCTCGAATATCGGCAGCAACACGGCCAACACCACGACTCCGACCGCCAGCCCCATTCCCAGGACCAGCATCGGTTCCATCAGAGCCATCAGGCGGACAAGGCGGGCGTTGAACTCGCGCTCATAAGCGACACCAGCCTTAACCAGCATCGCCTCCAGGTTGCCCCCCTTTTCTCCGACACCGGCCAAATGTACAAGCATCGGCGGGAAGAGCGGGCTCTTCTTCAGACTGCCGGAAAGGCTCCCCCCCTGGGCTACTTCTTCCATAACGTCGCGCAGGAAGGATCGATAGACCCTGTTTACCAGTACCTCGCTTGTTATATCCAGGGCCCGCATGATCGGCACTCCGCTGGAAAGCAAAAGTCCCAGCACGCGGGCAAAGCGGGAGAGTATCAGACCCTGCAGCATTCCTCCGGCAACCGGCAGCTTCAGGAGCAGAGTGTCCCGTTTCAGGCGCAAGTCATCCCGTTTCATCGCCTTACGATACAGGGGAACGGAGGCGATCATCAGACCTGCGGGAATCCACCACCAACCGCGCAGAAAATGGCTAAGTTTGATCAACATGATTGTAATCAGCGGAAGAGCGGCCTTACTGTCTTCAAAGATCACCACTATCTTGGGGATAACCACTGTCAGGAGGAAGATCATCACCCCTCCTCCGACCAGTACCATCAGTATCGGATACGCCAGAGCCGATGTGACCTTGCTGCGCACCTGTTCCTGTTCTTCCAGAAAATCTGCCAGCCGCTCCAGCACAGCATCCAGCGCTCCGCCAGCCTCGCCGGCAGCCACCATGCTGACATAGCTTTCACCAAAAATTCTCGGTTCTGCCGCCAGAGCCCGGGAGAGGGAAGCGCCCTCCGCGATCCGCTCCTTTACCCGGACAAGAGCCAAACGGAGCGGGCCGTCCTCTTCCTGTTCACATAGCGATACCATCGCCTCGAAGAGCGGTACGGACGATGCCACCAGAGTGGCCAGACGGCGGGTGAAAAGAGACATCTCATCAGCCGAAACACCCCTTCGGAACGAAAAACCTTTCGAGCCGGCTACTACCCCTTCCTCTTCTTTTACTTCGCGAGGCAGTAATCCCTTGCCTTTCAGCTGTTGAACGGCCTGGCGTTCGGAGTCAGCCTCGATGCTGCCCGAAACCGAAGCCCCGGTGGCACTGAACGCCTTATAACGGAACGTCGGCATAATCGTCCTGGGTTACCCGCAGCACCTCTTCAATGGTGGTGTCGCCGGCTGCCGCCCGTGCCAGACCATCATCACGCAGTGTAGTCATGCCGTGTGCGACGGCGTAATCCTTGATCTCGCCTGCATGGGCCCGTCTGATGATCATCGAACAGAGTTCCTGATCGACCGGCATGATTTCGTATATGGCGGTACGTCCAAGTGTGCCGAGACCAAAACAGCGGTCACACCCCCGGCCGCGATAGAGTTTTTCCGGAAGTGTCACCCCGGCATACTGTTCGACAGGCCGGTACTCTTCCCGGCAGTGCGGACAGATCACACGAACCAGCCGCTGGGCGACAACCGCTGTGAGAGACGAGGCGATCATGAATGGCTCGATGCCCATGTCAACCAGGCGTGTTACGGCGGTGGCGGCATCGTTGGTATGCAGGGTAGAGAGGACCAGATGCCCGGTAAGGCTTGCCTGTATCGCAATTTCTGCCGTTTCGGCATCACGGATTTCGCCGACCATGATTATATCCGGATCCTGGCGCAGGATCGAGCGGAGTCCGCTGGCAAAGGTCAGTTCGATCTTCGGGTTGACCTGGATCTGGCCGATACCCCTGATCTGGTACTCAATAGGGTCTTCGATGGTGATAATGTTTTTCTCGCTGGAGTTGACACGGTTCAGGGCGGCATAGAGCGTAGTTGATTTACCGCTGCCGGTCGGACCGGTTACTAAAATGATGCCGCTTGTACGTGCCAGCATCCGCTCCATCGTTCGCACTCCAACCTCGCCCAGGCCGATATCCGCCAGCGAGAGGATGCCTTTCTTCTTGTCCAGAAGCCTCAAAACGGCACGTTCGCCGTAGAAAGTCGGGATGATCGAGACGCGGATGTCGACATCGCGCCCCGCAACCAGAATCCGGATGCGGCCATCCTGTGGCAGGCGCTTTTCGGCGATGTTGAGACCGGACATGATCTTGACGCGCGAAACCAGGGCATCCTGAATGATCTTTGGCGGGGAGAGCTTTTCGTAAAGGATGCCGTCAATCCGGAAACGGACCAGCAGATCCCGTTCGTAAGGCTCGATATGGATGTCGCTGACCCGCTCCTTGACCGCTTCGGAGAGTATCGAGTTCAACAGACGGATGACCGGCCCTTCGTCGGTCAGATCCAGCAGGTCCTGAGGCTGGTTCAGTTCTGTGGCGATGGTGGAGAGATCTTCCCCCTCCAGTTCCTGCAGCACCTCCCGGGATGTGCCCGAGACACCGGCATATACATGATTTATGACGTCCGCGAGATGGAGAGGGGGAACCAGTATCGGATCCATCGGTTTGCCGAACAGCATGCGCAGTTCGTCCAGCAGCAGCAAACCGTGAGCCCCGGAGAGTGCAACCCTGACGGCTCCATCCAGTTCGTTCAGCGGCAGAATGGAGTTTGTACGGGCAAAGGCCAGCGGGAGTTGGCTCAACAGATCCGAATCCACCTCATCGTAGCGTATCTCAGCCTGACTGTTAATCCCAAGCTTGAGTGCAGTCGCCTCCAACTCTGACTGGAGAGTCTCGGCACTCATTTGCCGGAGATCTCTTTCTGGACATCGACGGCGTCACGATTTTTGGTAGCCTCGCCAAATTTGGTTCGCTGCTCTTCGGAAACCTCCATGAGGTCGGCCGCATCCTTGACGATACGAGGAGTGAGCAGAATCATCAGATTGGTCTTCTTGCGAGACTTGGTCTTTGTTTTGAAGAACCATCCCAACCCTGGAATATCTCCGAGAAATGGCACCTTCTCGACGCTGTCATCTTCAGTGTCCTGGATAAGCCCGCCAATAACTACGGTCTCTTTATCCTTGACAACGATACTGGTCTTGGTAGACCTCTTCGTGGTTACGAGGTCAATAGCCTGCCCCTTATCATTTTTGACCGCCGAGATTTCCTGATTGATATCCATCCGGATATAGTCCCCTTCACTGATCTGGGGTTTTATTTTAAGATTGATGCCGATATCCTTCCGTTCGACTGATGTCGTCGTTCCGATCGTACTCTGGGTGGCCGAACCCTGGAAAGGTACATTCTCACCGACGTTGATTTCAGCCTCTTTATTGTCAGAAGTCAGAATGTTGGGCGTAGAGAGAATGTTCACCAACCCATTTTTATCCAATGCTTTGAGGACTGAAACAACATTGACCGGACTGGCCGAGATCTCTGGAGCCATTGCCCCACCGGCCGCAAGGATGCTGCTAAAGCTTGAGAGGGTTCCAAGGGGATCGTACAGCCCGCCTACCGTCAGGTATTTGTTAAGAACACCCCCTCCAATAACACCGGTTTGCAGACCCAGTTCCCTCGATTTGTCGAGGGAAATCTCGGCGATCAATACCTGGACAAAGACCTGTTTACTGCGGCGGTCCAGTTTTTTTATCACCTGGACCAGATTGTTATAATCATTGGGGGCAGCCATAATCACAAGAGAATTTGAAGCTTTGTCGGGAGTAATGGTGATCTTGACACTGTCAAAGGGTGAGGAAGAACCCGGTTTCACTGGCAAGGCTGCGGCAAGACCTTTGAGAACACCTTCCAGGACTTTTGCCATCTCGGTGGCGTCGGTGTTTTCGAGATAGAGGACATTCACCTTGCTGCTGGCTTCGGGGGGGGGTACATCCAGCTTGGTCACCATCTCGCGGACAGCCTTATTGATGTTTTCATTGCCGAAAACCAGCAGGGCGTTCAGCCGCTCGTCAGCCAGGACAGATCCCACAACCCCTGCCGCCGGCTGCCCGGCCGGCTTCTTGTCGGAGCCGGTGAGCCACTGCCGAATGGTTGTCGCAACACTCTCGGCCGAGGCGTTTTTAAGATAAATGATCTCAAGTCCTTCCCTGGTCTGTTCGGTGTCGATGGTCTGCAGAATGCCTTGCAGTTTGCGGACGTTGAGCGAAGAATCGACCATCAGGATCAGGTTGCCGGGCGCAAAGGCGGAAATATGGCCATCCTTCGAGATCATCGGTTGCAGGAAGGCCAGGGCCTCCTGGGCTGTAATATTCTCCAGCTTGGTCACCTGGGCGACGTAGTTTTCATTGACCGGCAGCGCCTCACCCGCTCCGAGGAATTTAAAGCCGGATTGCCTGGCGCCGGCGGAAGGAACGATCTTGGCCACTTTGCCGCTCTGAACTACGGTAAAGCCCTTCAGTTCCAATACCGAGACAAAAACATTATAGGCCTCTTCGATTGATAGTTTGGAGGGAGAGTAGACCGAAATTTTCCCCTTGACCCGTTCGTCGAGAATGAAATTCTTGCCGGTCAGATCGCTGATAAACTTCACCATGGTGGAGATATCCACCTCGTTGAAATTCAGAATTACCCCTTTGTCGGCCGCCAGAACGGGAGAAGTAAAGAGTGCTCCCGCCAGAAGCAGGATACAAAACGTACGAATAAAGTATTGAGTCAAGTGTGCCTCCGCATTGCTACATGTATAAAAAGCTATTACCGTATATCATAATTTAAAGTTGCAGGCTGACCGTCTCTGATCAGATCGAGCTTAAGCCTGTTCTGTCCCTTGAGGGCAATAAACGACTGAAGAGCCTTGTCAGGCGAATCCATCGGGAAATCGTTCAGACGGAGCAACACATCGCCATTTTTTATGCCAATCATTGCAAATAGACCTTCCGGCTTCACTTCTGATGCTCTAAAACCTTCGACCTTGCCGTCCTTCTGGCTTGGGAGAAGGCGGGCATCAGTCATCGCCTTGGCCGGATTATCGAGGGTCTGGTTGAGAGCCCGCTGATCAATGACGAAGCTCCCCCCCCCCTGATTGGTAACAGCGGCCACGCTGTTCGTAGATGCGGCTTTCGCCTGGTTTGAAGCTGAAGGAGGAGGGGTCATGGGTGTCAGCAGCTCGACCTTCTTGTTATTGATTACGATGAAAGCCCTTTCTTTGCCGACTTCAACCAGGCGGCCGGCATCGAATACAATATCTCCCAGTCGAAAAACCCGCTCTTCTTTTTTTGTCGTATGCTGCACCAGGGCGAATGTTTCGCGGAAAGAGCCTACCGCAGTCCCAAGCAGCATCAGTTCGGCCGGTGCGGTAACGGGGGCTGCCTGTGCCGCCGCAGTAGCATTGGTGATGGGGGTGAGCTGTCCCTCTGTCGCCTTGCCAAACAGTGCGCTGGAAAGTATCGGTGAATAAAATGAGAGTTCTTCGGTTCGAGGGGTCGGAGGAACGGCCCCGGTATTTTCACTCTTGGGCGGCATGGCCTTGGAAAGACGAGACGACAGAGTGCCAGAAGCGATCCATGCCAACAGAGCGATGAATGCAACGCACAAAAACAGATTTATAACGTCAAGAGAGCGGGACATGGAGGTATCAGAGCCTGATTTCCCCGGCAAAAACCTCTACGGCCGGACCGGTCATGAAGAGTTCACCCTCATCGCACCACTCCAGTTCAAGGTCACCGCCAGCCAGATGGTTAAGGATACGACGCTCGGTAAAATTGTTCAGCACGCCTGCAACGCAGACCGCGCTGGCGCCGGTACCACAGGCCAGAGTTTCGCCGGCGCCGCGTTCCCATGTACGTTGACGCACTTCAGTGCGGGATATGATCTGGATAAACTCTACGTTTGTGCGGCGAGGAAACTCCGGATGGTTTTCTATCAACGGCCCGTAGGTGGCGACCGGGAAATTTATCACATCATCGACATATATGATGCAGTGAGGATTACCCATCGAGACGCAAGTGATCTTGAAGGTTTTGTCCAGAATCGTTAACTCCTCGGCGACCACCTGGGAGGCTGTTTCTCCGATCATCGGAATTTCTGCGCGCGCCAGGCGCGGCGAACCCATGTTGACACGGACTTTTTCGATTTTGCCATCTGCTCCTGGGAAAAGTTGCAGGGTCAGAATTCCGGCGCCTGTCTCTACAGAAATACAGGTGTTGCCAACAATGCCGTGATCGTACGCGTACTTGGCTACACAGCGGATGCCGTTGCCGCACATTTCAGACTCCGAACCGTCTGAATTGAACATCCGCATCCGAACATCCGCCACCTCGGACGGCATGATCAATATCAGCCCGTCAGAACCGATACCAAAGTTACGGTTTGAAAGCATAATTGCCGTCTGCCTGGGATCTGTGACACTCTCTTGAAAGCAGTCAACATAGACGTAATCGTTTCCTGCACCCTGCATTTTAGTGAATTTCATGAATCTATTTATCTCCTGAGTGCTGAGGACCTTGATTCGTCAACATAGCAAATATGAGTCTTATCAACAAGTATTTTCATCATCTCCGTCAAAAACGGAAAGGTTGCCAAGCCGGGTTGAAGCACGTATATTGCGACTATCACAAATTTCATTCAGGGGTAGCTTCCACTATGATTCGAGCATTCCATGGCATTCAGCCCACGATCGACCCCAGTGCTTTCGTAGCCGAGACCGCCGTCATCATCGGCGACGTCGAGATCGGGCCGCAATCAAGTATCTGGTACAACTGCGTAGCCCGCGGGGACGTTAACTCCATCCGTATCGGCGCCCGCAGCAACGTGCAGGACCTCTCCATGCTGCATGTCACCCATAAAAAAAATGACGGCGACCCAGGAGCGCCCTTGATTATCGGCGATGACGTCACCATCGGCCACAGCGTGACCCTGCATGGCTGCACGCTGCAAAATGGCTGTTTCATCGGCATGCAGGCCATGGTGATGGATAAGGCCGTTGTCGGCGAAGGCGCTCTGGTCGGCGCCAGGGCGTTGGTGACGGAAGGGAGTATCATCCCGCCTCACACGCTCTGGGTCGGGGCTCCGGCTAAATACAAGCGTGACCTGACGCCGGACGAGGTGGCATGGCTGAAAAAATCAGCCGGCAATTACGTGAAGTATGCACTGCAGTACATTAATGGGTGATCCTTCTTTGCCGATTCTTCCGGGCCATCGAAGATACTGAAGTTACTTCCGATTATATGTCTAAGAAGTATTATTAGTTGTCCCGCTGTTTGACATATTTACATTCCGATTACTGCATACCCCGCATCCAGGATCCTGCCAAAACGAACATCCATTTTAATGATAAATCAAATCCGATAAACCTGCCTACCATTCTAAAAGCAACTGCAATCGCAAACGCCTACGACAAACTTCGGATAAGGTATTGGCAGACACTTTGCATTAATGAGCAGTTGAACGCATTGCCGCCAACAATAATGATAACTGTATCGTCCGGCAATAGCGCCTGGAACATGGGTTGAAACAGAAATCACAACCGGTGCGTGATCGAAATGAATAATAGCTGTAAAAGCTTCAACCATAAAGAACGGAGAGCGTTCCGGCATTTTTTTGACAAGACGTCAACAATAGTCAGATCACTATCTTTGCCAGGGCCATATGGACAATATTGAATATTGCATGAGCCGTTATTTCATAGGTATGAAAGCCGAGGTAGGTATTCCGCTGCCGAACGCCGAAACGTTCCGCGATTGGGCGATCATCAACGAAATTGAAGAAGACCTCATTTCGCTGCAACTTTCCCGCGACATTTTGCCGGATGGAGTCAGCTTGCGAGTGGGACAACCCCTCACCATACGTAGCGAGATCGATGGTCAGGTTAATACATGTCGCTGCTTTATAGTCAGCATGGGATATAACCGTGAATTACTGCTCCGCCTTACAAACGAGATTTTCTCCGGCGAGTCGCGTGAGTTCTACCGGATCGATGCCTTTCTCCCGATAAATTACCATCTCCTGTATGACCAAAATCCTGCCAATGTGAAGAAGCAGTGGGAGGCACGGCGAAAGTGGCGGCAAAACGAGAAACGTGTACGGGAAGTGCGCCGCCTGGAAGCCAAGCGTGAAAATCTGCGGAATCAGGAACGCGCAAAAAAATATGGGCTCCCTGACAACGCTTTCTCGGGTGATTCTGCCAGGCCCTGCCAGGGCAAAGATCACGAAGAGCATCAAGACAGTCTGTACGATGAACTCTTGCCTACCGCCAAAACGATAGTTGTCACAATCAGCGGCGGTGGCCTTAAAATCGCTACCAACCAGGAGTTTAACAGGGATGATTTCGTCCTGTTGGAGATCTTCGTGCCGTCGTCGCGTATTATCGTGGATGTTGTTGCGCGTGTAGTCTTCTCCGGTCAGAACGATATCGCCGGAGAGGATCGGAACTGTTTTAATGCCGGGATGCAGTTCGTGTTTATAGACGAGTCCGCCCGTCTTGCCATCAGCAGCCACATCGGCTCCATACAGCTCAGACGGATACGCCAATTTAAAGGGTTTACCGATGTCGAACCCTTATATGTCAATAACGTATCCAAGTCAGACAAACATTTTGCCTATATCGATGGAGTTGATGTCAGAGGTGATATAAACGACGGCACTCTGATAAATAGAGAGTCACTCTTTCAACAGGTGGCCCTCGGATTACTATTTGTTTGTATTATCAGTCTGATAAGTTACTATTATTCCTGGTATGCTATCAAGCATCCCAAAA
>JAQTRC010000178.1 GCA_028712665.1 Desulfuromonadaceae bacterium | reverse complement strand
TTGGCGGATGCACCTTTTGAAACCCGGATTATCCGTTTTCCTTCCGACCGGACCTGCGGCTCTCTCTTCATCCGAAACGCCAACTCTCTCGATTTCCGGGATTGGCAGAGCATCGGCAATGCCCGTGGCGCCAAGGAAGTTTTTCTTGATAAATCGGTCCGTCTCGATTTGAAAGTCGGCAATGGTATCGATGTGACGTTTCTGGCGGATCTTCAACCGTACGATCTGCAGTCTCTTTTCCTCTACAATGTCGACGACAGGATACTGCAATATCTTGTACATTTGACAGGTCTTGAAGAGCTGTATCTCTCGGATACGAGTGTCAGTGACCAGGGGTTGGCCTTGCTGCGTTCCCTGAAGAACCTGCAGCGTATTTCCATCTATCATACAGCAGTGGGAGACGAAGGGATTATGAATCTGGCGTCGGTTAGTGGATTAAAATGGCTGACATGCAGCGGTACAGCCATTTCGGAAGAGGGGTTGAATCTGTTTCGGCAGATCAAGCCGGGTTGCAAGACGGTCAGCTTCAAATGGCGCTATGAAGGAGTAAAGGAGTAGCTTTCATTGATGACAGAAAGGGCGATTAACTGAAAAAAATATTTAACATTCATATTGCACTTGTAATATGCTGCCTTGCCTTCAATCTTTCCGGTTGCAGCAAGGGCGAAGTTAAGCCAGGTATCGGTCTGCAGGTGGTAACCTCTCTGTTTCCGCTGTATGATTTCGCCCGTACAATCGGAGGAGAGAGAGCCAGAGTCACCCTGCTGCTCCCCCCCGGTATGGAACCTCATACTTTTGAGCCCAAGCCTGAGAATATGATCACAATAGCCAAGGCCGGTCTGTTTATTTATACCGGTAAACAGATGGAGCCTTGGGCGGAAACAGTCATAAAGGGAATCGACACCAAAACGCTATGCGTCGTTGACGCCGGCACAAGGGTCACCTACCTGGCCGCAAGTTCCGATGACGATCATCATGAACCGAAAAGAGGGGGAGTTCGCGAGCAGGAGGCAATGGATCCACATATATGGCTTGATTTTTCCAACGCGGCTATCATGGTTCAAACGATTCTTGAAGGATTTATCAAATCAGATCCGGCCAACGCGGACTATTACCGCAAAAATGCAGATACTTTGAAAGCGCGTCTGACCCTTCTTGATGGACGTTTCCGTGAAGCTCTTGCATCGTGCGCAACAAGAAAACTTATGCATGCCGGCCATTACACATTTGGCTATCTGGCAAAGCGTTACAATCTGGAATACCATGCCCTGAGCGGCGTCTCCTCCGATTCCGAACCATCTGCCGCCAGGATGACAGCTCTTATCCGCCAGATCCGGTCATCGGGAACCAAGTATCTGTTTGCCGAAGAGCTGCTCTCCCCCCGACTGGCGGAAACCCTGGCTCAGGAGGCGGGGGTCCGGGTATTAACGCTTCATGGAGCCCATAATCTGTCTCGAGACGAGTTTACGAGTGGCGCCACGTTTTTTGATCTGATGGATACGAATCTTGAACGCTTGCAGAGAGGGTTACAATGCCGGGCGAAATAGTCTCTACAAAACTGCTCGCATGCAGTTATCGGGAGGGGAGGGTACTTGAAGATATCAGTTTCAAGGTTGAGCGGGGTGATTATGTCGGCATCGTAGGGCCGAATGGTTCCGGCAAGAGTACATTGGTCAGGGCGTTACTCGGTCTGGTGAATATCTGTAACGGCACCGCAGCCCTGTTCGGGGTTAAGCTCTCCTCGTTCACTGATTGGCAACGAGTAGGTTATCTGCCGCAAAGCCTGCATCTCGTCAATCCGGTATTCCCGGCGACGGTCCACGAAACCGTCGGACTGGGTTTGCTTTCACACAAGAGTTTCCCAAAAAGACTCAATCGTAGTGATAAGAACAAAATTGATGATACGCTTTATGAATTAGGTATATACGACCTAAAACGTAATCTTATTGGCGAACTCTCCGGAGGGCAGCTCCAGCGAGTTCTGCTGGCCCGGGCAATTGTCAACGACCCCGAACTGCTGATTCTGGATGAACCGACCGCGGCGCTTGATCCGGAAACGCGCGAAAGGTTTTACACCATGATCGCCGATATCAACCGGACCAGGGGAGTTACGGTCCTGCTGGTGACGCATGATAGCGGAGCCATTGGACAACATGCCTCTAAAATGCTCTATCTGGACAAAAATATTCTTTTTTTTGGAAGTTTTGATGAGTTCTGTCTCTCACCGGAGATGTCGTCGCTGTTCGGCGAACATTCTCAACACCTGATGTGCCACAGGCATTGATGATATGACCCTACTGGAGATTCTGTCATACGGATTTATTCAGCGGGCGCTCCTGGCCGGTACGCTGATTGCGCTCCTCTGCTCCGTTCTGGGTGTGTTTCTTGTGCTGCGCCGCCTTTCTCTTATAGGTGACGGGCTTGCGCACGTTACCTTCGGCAGCACGGCCATCGCCATGGCGCTCAAATTCTATTCCGCAATGTCGCTCCTGGTGTCGATCCCGGTCGTTTTACTGGCGTCGCTCGGAATACTCAAACTGACCGAAAAAGGGCGCTTGAGCGGAGATGCAGCCATCGGTCTTGTCTCGGCTTTCGGAATTTCAGTCGGGATCATACTGGCCAGTGTGGGGGGGGGTACAACGTAGACCTGCTGAGTTTTCTGTTCGGCAACATACTTTCCATTACCCGCGAAGAGGTAATTATTGCAGCACTCCTCTGCGTGGGGGTGATTTTGCTGCTAACGCTCTTCTACCATGAGCTGTTTGCCATCGCGTTCAGTGAAGAGCTGGCCAGGGTGTCAGGTATCCGCACCTCGTTCATAAATGCCGTTCTTGTACTGCTTACAGCTCTTTCGGTCGTGCTTGCCATGAAACTGGTCGGCATCATGCTGATCTCGTCAATGCTTATCGTTCCGGCAGCATCCGCTCTGCAGCTGGCTCGAGGTTTCAAGGTCTGTATCCTTCTGGCTGCGGCTCAAGGGTGCGGTTCGGTTATCATCGGCATCATCATTTCCATCTTGTCAAACCTTCCAGCCAGTGCTTCCATAGTCATGGTAAATCTTCTGTTATTCTCAATTGCATTTTTAACACGCCGGACTATCTACCCAAAAAACAGTAACTAAGTCTGGTGGTTACTCTTTTTGTTTTCTTTTAGCCTCAGCAACCAAACCGGTTGAAATGAGATAATATCCGGCAGCGATGAAAATCGAAATAGCTGCGATTGTGTATGAGAGCGATTCGCCATGCCATAATCCGGCAAACCATTTGTTGAAGTCATTTGCAACCAGAGCCGCTTTCCCTCCGATCCGTTCAAGTTCATAGGCAAATTTCTTTGATTTCTCGAACTCCTCAAAAGGGTTGTACGGGGCTTCTCCGGCAGTAATGTAAATAGTTAGCGCGCTGCCTAAACCAACCAGCAGTATGGCAGTAGTTATGATATAGCAGCGTTTTAGCGGGTCTCTATTCACAAATTCGGTTCGCATAACTTAAA
>JAQTRC010000076.1 GCA_028712665.1 Desulfuromonadaceae bacterium | reverse complement strand
GGTCATGCAGACCATGAAAAAGTACTGTGGGAACCTTTACGGATGGTATGTCTTCACGCAGATCCGAATCCCGGAGAGTCGCAAGACAAACTCCCGTGGCATGAGCTGACGCTTCCATTCCCAGAGATAGAAACCAATTCAAAAGCTCCGGGGTGATGACAGTGGAGTCCTTGAAAAATTGCTTGCCGAAATCGGCATTAAGCTTGGCTCTATCTGAATAGCACAATTTAATAAGGCTATCGACGGCTCCAGGTTCCAGGCCGAAAGGGAAGCCGGGTCTTGCCGTAAAGCATGGCGCCGCTGCGCTGCAGAGTACCAGATTAGCTATCCTATCTCCTTTGTGACGCGCCATATAGCGAAGGGCTATAGCGCCCCCCATGGAGAAACCTACCAGAGTGACATTAGAGAGATCCAGGGATAGAAGGATAGATTGAAGGTCATCAGCAAAAACATCATAGGTATAATTATTTTCTCCCCAGGGTTTTGAAGATTTGCCAAAACCGCGCATGCTGGTTCCTATACAGCGATAGCCACGCTGAGTCAGCTGAGTGAACTGGTACTCAAATATTTCATGCCCAAACGGCCACCCGGGAATAAAGACGATTGCGGAACCCTCACCCCAGTCACGGATGTGGAGGGAAATGTTATCCCCGATTTCGATATATTCGCTCTTGCACATGTTTATGTTCATACAGGCGCCCTCTTTCATTTCAGGATCGTTTATTTAGCAATGCAGGAATATCGACAGTTGCTCTGCAGGAAAACCGCAACTTGCGTGCCAGAGAGGAGTCGCGGAAGCCGCGAGGGAAAGGGTCTGATTGTACAGGGGAAAAGATATGCCGGCGCGCAGGGTGTAGGAAAAACCGCCTCTGGAGCCCGTCACTTTTAACATAACTGTTATATGTGACGGTTAGGATGGGAGGGGAGATTGCGATGAAATCAGCACTTTACCAGAACCACGTCCGCCCCCATCCTAACATTCCCCCTCCTGGGGAAGGGACAAAAAACTTTAAGTTAGCGCTTATGCCCGTTAAAGGAGGAGGAGTCTGTTGTAAGCGTTTTGCAAGAGGCTATTTTATCAGAATATTTGCTTCTGGCACCTTTTATGCTCCAGCAACTCGGTTGATACATATCCCAATGGAGGTAGTTCCAATTGAAGGTATCCAACCATGTTCCACTGGATCCGCGACCATAATCGTGACGAAGCGCGAAAGCGCACGTTCCCTCCCGAGTGGGAGGCTTTCGTGCGGACAAACCTGCCCCACTATAGCGTATTAGGCGACACCGAGCGGAGTGAGCTGCATGCAACGATGCAGGTCTTCCTTGAGGAGAAGGATTGGGAGGGGTGCGGAGGCCTCGATCTAACCGATGAGATCCGAGTCACCATTGCCGCCCAGGCGTGTCTGCTGCAGTTGGGACTTCCCCACGACTACTATCGCAATGTGGAATCGATCCTCGTCTATCCCTCCACGGTCATGCTCCCTGAACATCGCCCCGGAGTCTTCGAACGAGTGGATGGCCCGTTGGACGCCAACGTCCCAATTCTGGGCCAAGCCTTTGCCCAGGGTCCGGTGATCCTTGTGTGGGACGCGGTTCTGCACGGTGCGCGCCACCCTGAGCAGGGTCATAACGTGGTCTACCACGAGTTTGCCCATAAGCTCGACATGCTGGACGGGTCCGCTGACGGCACTCCACCTCTCGCCGGTCGCGATCAGCTTGCCGAATGGGTAGACATCTGCTCCCGCGAATTCCTGCGTCTGCGCGGCCTCGTCGAGCAGGGTCACAAAACCTTTCTTGACGCCTACGGCGCGACGAACGAGGCCGAGTTCTTCGCCGTCGCCACCGAGGAGTTTTTTGACCGCCCGTTCGCCCTTCAGAAACAGGCCCCCGATCTATACAAACTCCTTTGCGACTACTACAGGCAGGATCCGGCAGGGCGCCTGAACCGTATCTGCCCTAAGCATGGCGAAGATTGAAAACAGGAATGAATACCAAGAGGAGTTTTCGAAATGAAGGCTAAGAGTGTTGCTAATGATTTTCCTGTAGTTTGCGTTGGCGGTTCGGCCGGCGGTCTTGACGCCTATACCCGCTTATTACGGCATCTGCCCGCCGATATGGGTGTTGCGATCGTGATAGTCAATCACCTGAGAACCGTTGCTACCATGCTGCACGAGATTCTCCCCCGCTTCACGAAGATGCCGGTTGAACTGATAACTGAAAGGTTGGATATCGAGCCCAACCATGTGTTCATTATTCCGGAAAAGCGGGATTTGCACGTTCTTGACGGTGAGTTCCGTCTAAAGCCGATATCAAAACCGAGGGGATGGCCCGACGTGATTACGGTATTTATGCGCTCCATGACGGAGCACTGGGATGGCAAACTTATCGCTGTCATTGTTTCCGGCTTTGATGGTGACGGTGCGGCAGCGCTATGCGGCATAAAAGAAGCGGGGGGCACTACCATTGCGCAGAAGCCCGACACTGCGGGGCAACCGGATATGCCTGAGAGTGCAATAGCAAGCGGCTGTATAGATTTTATTCTTTCACCTGAGGATATCGCTAAAGAAATTGTGCGGATTGCGCGCGCGGAGTGAAGAGTAAGCAGAGCAGAGCAGCAGCGGTCGCGACTGCGTTGACGGGCATCAAGTCAGTTTCATTCCGAAACTCCGGATTTGACATTCACTTTTTTGAATTCGGCTCTTTGGTTAATTTACTCAATAGTTTGAGCTGTTCCTGCTGAATTGAAATAAGTTCATTCCATTGCGTCTCTCTCAGTAAGTCTATCTTTTCATGAAGCGTTAGAATTTCAAGCTCCGCTTTCAAGTTGACTTCGTAGTCATGCTCCGCGCTCAAACGATCCTTATAGGCCTGGCGGTTTTGAGACATCAGGATTATCGGGGCTTGAATAGCGGCCAGCATCGATAAAAACAGATTAAGCAGAATGTAAGGATACGGATCGAATGATTTTTCGTAGTTGATCAGAATAAACGAATTCAGAATAATCCAAACTATCAGGACAACCGCAAAGATCGATATAAAGGTCCATGAGCCGCCAAAAATGGCGACTTTGTCAGCCAGTTTCTGCCCAAAAGTCAGTTTTTCCGATAACTCTTGAGTGACATTTTTTGCAATGTGGGTCCTCTCTGCCAGATGATGAACAACATGTCTTTCTTTCTTGCCGAGTTGCGCATATTTAGTGCGAAAAAGTTTTTCCGCTATTTCGACCTCTCTCTGATTCATGCTGTTTTCCTCTCTATTGATTTTAAACCGCATTCACTGAAGAGCTGTTCCGGTCAGCCGCTGGAGCACCACCTGATTCTTCTGTTCCAATCTCTTTGATGCGAGGTACTCCACCTTGTCCAGATCGAAGAGCTGTTTTCTGTAGCGGTACGTGAGATCGAACCACTCGCTGATTCTCATGCTGAAACGGCTTTCCTCGGGATAACGCAACGTAGTAATAAAAGTTTGAATCGCGAAATAGTACCTGACGGCGCTCCGTTCGAGTGCGCCGCGCGCCCCGCCGATGTAAACCGGTTTGGCGTTACGGTCCATTCCGGTCACCGTGAACCCGACCTTGCCACGGCCAAGTGTAGCAAAATAGATTCTTGTTGCGAGACGCAGCGCGGCGCTGTCGCTGTATTCATAGCTGACATGGACAAAAGTCCTCCCAACATCGAGGGGCAAACCCTCGAACCTCATCCTGTGGTTCTTTGTGCCGAAAGGACCCTTATCGGCATTGAGGGAGATATCCACATATCCCTGCCGCTGCTCAAGGTTCCGGTAATTGCAGATGATTAGATGTGTCTCTTTCGGAGGCTGATAATTTTTGCGGCCGAAGTAAAAGGTCAGTAGCTGTGCGTTATCCGATTTTCTGAAGGTGCATGCCTTGACATTGGGGTGGAGGAATACGATATCGCACCAGTTTGACGGAACCTTGAGCACGTTGACAATGCTGCTGAATGGATAATCGAAAATCCCGTAGACATCCACATGCACCCTGTCATCCCGTTCGAAAGACTCCACGAAGAGGGGAAGAGCGAAGCTGCTTGTCTCCAATTTAACCATGTTCTTCTGATAGGTTTCGAGAAGGAGTTCTTCCCCGCGACGAGGCTTTACATCAGCCGAAGCGGAACCGGTGATGATAAGAATCGAGGATGCGACGAAGAACATCATGAATTTTGAAAAATATCTGATTGTTTGCATCTGATTCACATGGCTCTCTTCAACTGTAACGAAATACTACAGCCATCGAACGAATATATTTATAAACCACTCTCTGACTCTGGGTAATAATGGTCTTTTCTCCCACTCTTCCGGTATAATCTGCGCGGAATCCGCAAGGTCCCTTGCAAACATCTTCTCCATTTCAATGCCAAACTCCTTGCTCAGGACCACCGCATTCACCTCGTCATTGCTTAACATGCTAAGGTAGTCCATGTTTGTCGAGCCGACCGTCGACCAGACCTTGTCAACCACCGCTGTTTTTGCGTGCAGCAGCGAGGTACTGTGCTCGTACAACTTCACTCCCGATTTCAATAGAGTGGAATAAAAATACCTCTGTGCATGCAGCGCCAGCTTGGAATCGGTAACTCCGGGGAGAATGATCTTTACGTCGACACCGCGCCCGGCAGCATCGGTAAGGGCATTTACGATCTGATCGTCAGGAATGAAATATGAATTGGTCATATGAATTGAATGCTCTGCAAAAGTGATGGCCGATACATACTCAATAAATGGAATCCTGTTGTTCTCTCCCGGTGTGCTGCCGATCATCCGCACCAGGGCATTCCCCTTTTCTCTCGGTTCGGGGAAGTAGTTCCGTTTGGCAGGCCTGGCTCCCTTCTGCTTCATCCAGGTGTCAAGAAAGAGCTTCTGTAATTCAGTCACGGCCGGGCCTTCAATCTGGATGTCCGTGTCACGCCAGTGAATTGGCGCTTTCTTGTTCTGTTTTCGTTTGAAAGGAGTGCTCGAATAGACCTCGCTGATGTTGATCCCCCCGATAATGGCCACTTCGCCGTCGGTTATAAGTATCTTTCGGTGGTCCCGGTGTGTCACTCCCCATTTTTCCCTACTCTCCAAAGGATTTAACGGATTGAATCCGACGACCTGAACTCCGCCATCCTGCAGACGCTGGAAAAAGGAAGCGGGTGTGTTCATGCTACCCAGGCTGTCATAGATCAGGTTTACCTGGACTCCTTGCTCCCGTTTTTGCAGCAGCAGATCTGCAAAAGTGCGACCTGTCGCATCATCTTCAATGATATAGCTTTCAAGGTTGATATGGTCTTTGGCATTTATTATCGCTTTGAACATAGCGGCATAGGTGGCCTGACCATCAGACAACAGAGTGACTCTGTTACCCTTCGTCAGCGGGCTTTCGGTGACAGATTCCACTATGGCGGTTTGGCGTCCCAGAATGTCGGAGGGGGCGACCGATCGCTTCAGCCGTTCCATGATCGCCTTGCTTTTTTTTTGGGATAACACTCCACTGGACGAAACTATCTGGCGAGGTTTTTGCGAGGCCGGCGCCTCATCCATCATTTCAGATACGTTCGGCAAGGTTGCGCAACCATTATTAAGAGTCAGGATGGATACGGACAGGATGAATAAATAGAGAGGTTTGACGATTGTCATTTGATTTTTCGGGATCAAAATGGTTTGATTTTTGGGGGCGTAATTACATTGCCCAGTTCCTGCAATGGCCCAAGCGGGTTTACAATTTCCTTGTCCAGATCAACCAGAGGTTCACCGTACCAGAACTTCTCGACTACAACAGAATCGACTACCAGAAAGGATGCTCTGAATTTCCACCCGGAATCCCTGGTTTTTCTCTTGAAATTAAACGTATCCATCCAGAAGTTTCCATAACGATCGCTGTTCAGGATCTGCGGCTCGAATACGTAGCCGTTGCAATCATTTCTGGCCCTGAGGCACTCTTCAATTCCGCCGCCAAGCTCATCTCTTTTCAGAGTTGAGGTCGCCACGGCAATATCTACATAGCTGAGGATTTTCAGATTTGAAGAGGAATAGATGTTGAATCCGAGTTTCTTTATGTCATTGATGGTCGATTTTTTTGGGACCACGCTGTCATAGGCAGCGGCAACTTCCTGATATGTCTTCCATGGCGAATTTGTAACGGTAGTGGCGCGTGGCAATAACGCGGCGCATCCGGAGAGAATCAATATCGTCATGAAGAGTATGAGTAGTGCTCTATTCTTGTACATGCCCATATTACCGCAACTAACGTGCCAGAGAATACTCTGCGGATAGAGTGACTGTAACAGCATGATTGTAAAGAGATAAAATTAACGAGGGAGTTGGCTGATCCTGAAACGGCAGGCAAAAACCGTCACAGATCACGTATCCGTCATATTTGATGGATGTGTGATCCGGCAAATATTTGTACATCTGCACAGCGTTGTCCGGTTTGCTCTTTGCATTAAGCTTCCCCTCCCTTGCCTAGAGGCACCTACTTCTGGTGACGGACCCAAAGGGCCTAAAGGAGGGGATTAGGGGGTGGGTGAAGTTGCCAACGGAGTCAAATGTAGCAAACTCCCCCACCCCCTAACCCCCTCCCGCAAGGGGCGAGGGGACTTTTGAGACAGGTGCAATAACCAAACCGGACATTGCTGACATCTGCATCAGATTTTTCTCAGCGCATCCTGCACTTTGACGGCCAGATCCTTCATGGAAAATGGCTTCTGGATGAAATTCATATCCTCTCCCAGCACACCCCGATGGGAGAGCACGTTGGAGGTGTAGCCGGACATGAATAAAATTTTTATTCCGGGGCGATCGGATTGCATCCGTTCCGACAGCTCCCGTCCGTTCATCTCCGGCATGACTACGTCGGTGATCAGGAGATCTATCTTGCCGGAGTGTTCCTTCACCAGCAGAATGGCCTCGTTTGCTGTGGATGCGGGGAGCACCAGATATCCCAAATCCTGCAGCATTGAGCTGCACATCGTCAGAATCTTGGGTTCGTCTTCCACCACCAGAACCGTTTCACCGCACCCTTTAGAGATTTCGGCAGTTGTTTTCCGCTCGCTTACAATGTCTTGTCCGGTGTAGCGGGGGAGGTAGATTCTGAAGGTCGTTCCTTTTCCCGGTTCGCTGTAGACGTTGATGTAACCGTTGTTCTGCTTTACGATGCCATACACCGTAGATAGCCCCAGCCCGGTTCCATGCCCCAACTCCTTGCTCGTGAAAAACGGTTCAAAAATCTGGTTGATAATATCCTTCTCCATCCCGCAGCCATCGTCGCTGACGGCCAGCATCACATAATCTCCTTCTTTGAACCCGGCATTAGCTGCGCAGTAGTTGGCGTCGAAGAGGGCGTTTCCGGTTTCAATAGTGACTTTGCCGACGTCGACAATAGCGTCCCTGGCGTTGACGCAAAGATTGGCCAGAATCTGATCGACTTGGCCGGGGTCCATTTTTACCGGGGAGAGGTCCGCCTCGGGGAGCCAGGCCAGATCTATGTTCTCGCCGATTAGCCGCCTAAGCATCTTGAGCGTACTCTCCACTGTCCGGTTCAGATCGAGCACGACCGGAATGATTGTCTGTTTGCGGGAAAAGGCCAGCAGTTGCCGGGTTATCTCCGAGGAACGGAGCGCGGCCTGAGAAATTTCCTCAAGATCGGAATGCAGCTTCAGGGCCGGATCAACCCTGGCCAGGGCCAGATCCGTATAACCGAGGATCACGGTGAGCATGTTGTTGAAATCATGGGCCACACCCCCCGCCAGCAGCCCAACCGCTTCCATTTTCTGGGCCTGGTAAAATTGGGCCGACAGCCGGAGATGATCGGTGATGTCATGTTCGACCGCCACATAGTTGACGATCTGGTCCAAAGTGTCGCGAACCGGCGAAATAGTCATCTCTGCTGTGTAGAGAGTCCCGTCTTTGCGCTTGTTGACCATACGCCCCGACCAGGTTATGCCTCCGGAGATGCTTTCCCACAGATTACGGTAAAATTGTTCATCCTGCTCGCCGCTCTTCAGTATGCGGGGATTCCGCCCGATAGCCTCCTCTCCGCTGTAGCCGGTCATCCGTTCGAAGGCCGGGTTTACGAACTGGATGTTCCCCTGGGCGTCGGTCATGACAATGGCCTCTCCGACCTGCTCGATGGCCGCCATCAAGCGGATGCGCTCGGCCTTGGCACGCTTGTTGGCGGTAATGTCGCGGATGTTGCACTGAATCACCTTGCGATGATCCACCAGGTAAACATTGCTGACAAACTCCACGGCGACGGAGAGCCCATCGTGAGTTTCCAGAGGCAAATCTTCGTAGCGGATGTATTCGTTATCCTGCAGGGCCTGGAAAGCGTCCTTTGAGGCGGCAATGTCTTTGAACGCTCCGATTTCCCAGATATATTTTCCGCAGAATTCATCGTAAGAATAACCGAGGAGCTGTATCAGGAAAGGGTTGACATCAACCACCATCCCCGTATCGGCATCGAGAATCAGGATGCCGTCCTTGGCTGATTCAAAGAGCCGCCGGTAGCGCTTTTCGGAATCCTGCAGCGTCTCCACGACGCTCTCCATTTTCAGCAGGGATTCTTCCAGCAGTAAAATTCGACTGTTCAGTTCGCTGTTGTCGAGACGAAGCCGGTTTTCGACATCTGTATCTGACATGGTAAATACTCCGAAATATCCTCGTGCTGGCATAACTGTCATACATGACTGGCGACGCTTGGTCGTCCGAAGATTTGATCATCCAAACTTGGGTCGTCTCATTGCTCGTGCATCAATGGCAGATGCGTCAAGCCTTATAATATTGGTACGAGTTCCTGCCCGATTCTTTCGCGGCGTACATGGCGATATCCGCATTTTTCATCAGCTCTTCACTGGAGTCGCCATCATCCGGAAAGATGCAGACCCCGATACTGGTGCTGGACTCTACTGCAACGCCATCCAGCATAAACGGAGTTTTGAAGACTCCCAGGATTTTTTCCAACACGATCCTCACGCCATCCGTCCGGGTGAGATCCGGCATCAGCACAGTGAATTCATCCCCACCGAGGCGGGCCACCGTGTCGGAGTCACGGATGCCGGATTTGAGCCTCTGGGATACTTCCTGCAGCAGGCGGTCCCCACAGCTGTGTCCCAAAGTGTCGTTGACCTGTTTGAAGCCGTCGAGGTCCAGAAACAACAGGGCCAGTTTCTTCCCGTTGCGCCGCGCCTGGGCCAGTTCCAGGGAGAGCAACTCCATGAAAAGCTGCCGGTTTGGCAAATTGGTCAGGACGTCGTGCTGTGCCTGGTGTTTGATGGCCTCTTCCATCTTTCTGTGCTCCGTTACGTCGCGTGCAATCACCGAATTGCCGATAATCTCCCCATCGCTGTTAAATAACGGTGATGCTGTAATCGATACATAGATCTGACTGCCATCTTTTCTTATACGAATTGTTTCAAAATGCTCTACCTGGTTGCCACTCAGGATCGTCTGCCAGATGTGGGATCTTTCATGGTGAAGTGCAGCAGGTATCAGGGTGAAGACCGGACTACCGATTATTTCCCCGGCAGTATAACCGAAAATATCCTCCGCCCCCCTGTTCCAGCTTGCAATGATATTGTCCGGAGATACGCTGAAAATAGCATCATTCGAGGATTCCACTATCATAGCCAGCCTGGTCCGTTCGGCGTCGATCTGTTCAAGTATCTGATTCTGAGCTTCGAGCCTAAGTTGAAGCTTGCTGATCCTCATGTGTGTCTTGACACGAGCCTGCACCTCGGCCACCTGGAAAGGTTTGGTGATATAGTCAACGCCGCCAGATTTGAACGCCTTTACCTTGATTTCCGTTGAGTCCAGTATGCTCAGAAAGATCACCGGTATGTCACAAAGATTCGGATTGCTTTTTAACCGCTCGCAAACCTCGTAGCCGTTCATTCTCGGCATCATGATATCGAGCAGAATCAGATCCGGCGCTGTTTCCCCGGCGATTATAAGAGCCTGGCTCCCACTGGTGGCGGTCCTGATGTTGTACTCTTCAGAGAGAACCGCCTCAAGCAGTGCGACGTTCTCCGGAGTATCGTCAACGATCAGGATAGTTCCATGTTTTTCTCGCTCTTCACTCATCTGTTACTCCGGATTGCCGGCATATATCCAGATACCCCCCTCAGGCAACAGATTCATCCGTTTGCTGTGGCGTATCAGAAAAATATCATCCGACGCCAGCTTGCGCCCCTTCCGGAGCAGCAACTCCCCGGCTTCAGTGGAGAGTTCCCGCGAGAGCTGCATTCCGGATATCAGATCATTTATCGGAACCTCAACCTCTTCGGCAGCACCTGGCTTTTCCTTCTCGAAATACATTACACGGGTAATCGTTGTAAAATATGTAATCAGGCTCGGATCAAGCAGTGTGCCGGCATAGCGACGAGCGTTAGCGAGTGCGTATTCCTCACGCCCGTTAGATACGGAGTTTGCCCCGTTTTCGATGACATCGGCTATGGCCAGCAGGCGAGCGCCGACAGGTATCTCATCCCCCTTCAATCCATCGGGAAAACCGCTTCCGTTGAAGGCTTCATGATGACTGCGCACCATTTGCCCCACATCCTGGAGATCTTCAAGGGAGTTGAACAGTTCCTCCCCCCGGAGAGGATGGGCTTGAAATTCTTTCAGTTCGGAGAATGTCATCTGGAATTCATTTTTTTCTGAGGAGCCTGGTTTGGTTCCGAGTGTCCCGACATTGTGCAGAAGTCCGGCCAGTCTGATCTTTGCCACATCCTCCGCTGAGAGCTTCATCTTACGCGCGGCATCTCCCGCCAATTCGCTGACTGCGCGGGAGGAGACGCCAAAACGGTTTTCCATCAGTTCAAGAATTCCTGACAGCAACTCCAGGCTCAGCAGATACCCATGCAGATCGGAAACCTTTTCCTCCGCAGACATTAGCGCCCCGGTCTTTTCACGAATGGTCGAGATGCTATGCAAAAGCCGCTTTTTGAGATTGCTGTTCCACTCTTCCAGGGTATCCAGTTTCTCTTTCAGAGCAAGTTGAGCCTTGACACGAGAGCGTACGATAGCGCCGATAACCGGCTTTGTGATGTAGTCAACGGCGCCTGCCTCGAACCCGCGAGTTTCATCGCCCGGATTCAGCAGTGCAGTCACAAAGATTACAGGAATGTTTTTCGAAACTGAATCCGCCTTGAGAACCCTGCAAACATCGTAGCCATTCATATCCGGCATCATGATATCGAGCAGAATAAGATCCGGTGGCGTTTCTCTGGCGATTTGGAGAGCCTCGCTCCCGCTGGCCGCGCTCCTGATGTCATACTCCGCAGAGAGGATCGCCTCAAGCAGGTCAACATTCTCCGGAGTATCGTCAACGATCAGAATTGTTCGGGTCATTTTTTGTTCTTCTATCATCTGTTCCCCTTCGGACTAACCCCTCGCCTCAAATATCTCTGCAAAGTTTTCGTGTATTTCCCTGAAGGTTGACAGAACCTCCGGATCGAAGTGTTGCGGGAGGGTACGGCCATCTCCCGTGACTATGATGCGGCATGTTGTTTCATGGTTTAAAGGAGGTTTGTAACAGCGGGTGCTGCGCAGGGCATCATACTGGTCGGCCAGGGTGAGAATGCGCCCCTCGATCGGGATCTGTTCGCCGGAGAGGCCGTAGGGGTAGCCGCTGCCGTCGTAGCGCTCGTGATGGGTGAGTGCTATTCTGTCCGCCATCCCCATTCGATGGTGTCCGCCGATTATTTTTGAACCATGCAGAGTGTGCATCTTCATCTCACGCCATTCATCATCGGTCAGTGTATCGCGTTTTTTCAGGATGGCCGGAGAGATATGGATCTTACCCACATCGTGCAACGCGGCCTGAACGCGGATGGCCTGCACAAGCTTTTCGGGCAGCTTGAGATGCTTGGCAAGCAGTGCGCAATAGTCGCCGACTCGCAGGATATGATCCCCGGTGTCCTCGTCATTTGCATCCGATGCCCGTGCAAGGGCAAGTACCGTGTATTCGAACGCAGATTCGGTGTCCTTGACCTGCGCTGCGAGAGATCTCAGAAAGAGACTCTGCATGACAACACTGCTTAATAGTGTCGCATCGTGCATGGTAACTGCGCGGCCATAATTGACGGCTATCAGACAGAAGGTGTCGTTGGCGTATTTGACCATGTTCGTGACCGGAATCAGCTGCTTGCCGAGTTCTGTCACAACTGCCGATGCAGCCAGCTCAGGGGTAGCTTCATTATAAAAAACCACTGCCTGATTACCGCTCTCCGAGAAGAGCAGTTTATCCTCAATATTCATATTGATGCTGCTTCTTTCAATATGCTTGCCTGTCGAATCAAAACGTAACCACCGGGAGATGTTCGCCTGATCGATCATGCCGATAACTACGATTTCCGGACTATTTGATAAATCGAATCTCCGCCTGATGATTTGCTGCACGATACTGTCAATCTTTTCCAAAAAATCGAAATTAACGGGATCAAAGTTCCTGATGATCTGTTCGCCAAAAGCGCTCAGTCTTGCTATGTTTCGGTAGGCTAAGTTGAGTTTGTCATTTAACTCTTTAACATGGAGAAGCATCTCGATTCTTGCAAGCACCTCGGCTGTGTCAAACGGTTTGGAGATATAATCCTCGGCCCCCGCCTCGGTCCCACGTATCCGATTTTCCCTTTCGGATAAAGCTGTGATCATGACGACCGGAATATTGCCATGATTTTTATCGGACTTGATCCGCCGGCAGAGTTCGAAACCATCCATTCCGGGCATCATCACATCCAAAAGGCAGATGTCGATCCGCTGGGTCCGGATCTTCTGCAACGCCATCGGGCCATTAACAACCGAAACAACATCATATCCCCTGGGGGAGAGCATGGCCTCCAGCAGGCTGAGATTCATAGGTTCGTCATCCACGCAGAGTATTCTCGTCATGCGGTTAGTCATGATTCCAGCCACTTTTTTATAAGGATCGGCAGTTCACGCGTATTGATAGGCTTGGAGAGGTAGCCGTCGAATCCGGCCTCCAGGAATTTTTCCTGATCGCCCCGCATGGCAAAGGATGTCAGGGAGATGATCTTCAGCCCGCTGGTCGCCGGGTCCCCCTTCAGGATGCTGCCGGCAGTCATGCCGTCCATACCCGGCATCTGGATGTCCATCAGGATCAGATCCGGCATCAGTTCCCTGGCCATGGCCACCCCTTCCCGGCCGTCAGAGGCCACAGCTATCTCGTAGCCGTGAAAGGTAAGGATATCCCTCAACAGACTAAGGTTGTTCCTGTTGTCTTCAACAATCAGTATTTTGTGAGGCATCGTGATTATCTCCTCCGATTAACGCTCTTACGTAGGCTGCCTGGCCGGTTCTTTACCGGCTGCTTGTGTGAGCGGAATTGTGAAGCTGAATCTGCTCCCCCCACCGACGCTGCTTTCCACCCAGATCCTGCCGCCGTGCAATTCCACCAGCTGTTTGTTCAATGCCAAGCCGAGACCTGTGCCTTCGAATTCCTTTGTATAGGCCGATTCCAGTTGTGTGAACGCCTTGAAAAGCCTCGGGATATCTTCCTCCTTGATTCCTATGCCGGTGTCCGCCACGGTGATTTCGATGAAATCGCCGTCCCTCACGGCTTTCACGTCCACAGTTCCCCCCGCCGGAGTGAACTTGACCGCATTTGAGAGAAGGTTGAAGAGGATCTGTTTCAGTTTTCTCTGGTCCGCCACAATCTGTACATCGGCCTCCGTGGCAAGATCCATATGTATGCTCAGCCCACCTTTCAAAGCCTTTTCTCTCAGCATCACCAATGCGGCATCGACTGTTTCGCGAAGTGAAAAAGTGCTAAGCTCAAGCTTCATCTTGCCCGACTCAACCTTGGAGAGGTCGAGGATGTCGTTGATCAGGGAGAGTAGGTGCCTGCCGCTGGTAAGGATGTTGTTTACGTATTCCTGCTGTTTTTTATTCATTAGTCCAAACAGCTGGTCTTGCAGCACCTCGGAAAAGCCGATTACCGAGTTGAGCGGGGTGCGTAGTTCGTGGCTCATGTTGGCCAGGAAGTCGGATTTCGCGAGGTTGGTTTTTTCCGCCACAGAGCGGGCGCTCTCCAACTCGACGTTCTTCTCCTGCAGCACCTGATCCAGGCGTTTGCGCTCAGTAACGTCGCGTGCGGCGGCAAACACCCCCTGCAGTTTCCTGTCACGGTCGTAGAAGGTGGTCGCGTTGAAGGAGACCACCGTTTCCTTGCCGTCCCTGGCGCGCGCCGTCAATTCGTAGTTGGTTACCTTCTTTTCGCTCAGCACCTGTTTGATACTCTTCTCGGCCTGATCCGGATCTGTGAAGTAGTTCTTGAAGGGGGCGCCGATCAGTTCATCTCTTGTGCAGTCGGTCAGCAGCTCCATCTGCTTGT
>JAQTRC010000177.1 GCA_028712665.1 Desulfuromonadaceae bacterium | reverse complement strand
TATCCCGCGCGAGGCCTTGAAGACCAATGCCTCGAATCCGGGCGTAATCGGGGTGCCGAGCTCGACGCTGAGCGCTTTGGCGCGCGAGATCACTTCCTGTGGATCGGAAATGTCGGCCGGCGTGATCCTGTTCATCACTTCGGCGGCGGTATACCCCAGCATCCTCTCCGCGCCGACGTTGAAGATCTGGATGACCCCCTTCGCGTCGGTGGCGATGCTGGAGAAGTTGGCGCTGTTGAAAATCGCGTTCTGCAGCGCTCCAGCCTGAAGCAGGATTGCTTCGCTTCGGACCTCCGGGGCGGCTTCCACCGGCTCCTTGTCTGCTGTTCCGTACGAAACGGCAGGATCTAAAGCTTTGGCAAACATGGTGCGTTGACCTCCGTACAATTTCAAATATGTATTTTACTGGTTGATGATGAATGGAAGAGGGGTGTTACAAGTATCGCGCCAAGAGGATACTCCGGATTTTGCGTGGATAACAGATTGATTATGCTGGATTAGAGGGGAAATTGGCTGCAGAAAAAGTGATGGGTTCGTCAACTGCATCCATCATATCTGACATAGTCGCGATATATGACGGATTATATGGTGGTAACCTTTTGAGGCGCGCCTTTCACGCAGTACCAAGGCAGAGTGCGACATAGATGCGGGCAGCGGCCGACACTTCCAAAAAGAGAACCCTCTCATCTGGCGTATGCGCCGTCTCCAGAGATCCGGGGCCGAGAATAAGCGGTTTCACACCTGCCGCAAAAAAGAGATTGCCGTCTGAATGCGAGCGAAAGGCATCCATCTGCAACGGCAGACCGAGTCCCGCATATATCTGCCGCAGAACCTGCGCCAGATAGTTGTCGGTACCGAGATCGTAGCCGGGTGAGGCAAAATCGAAGGAGAGTTCCAGGTCCAGTCCCGGTATAAGGAGGTCGGCGCCGGCTACGATCCGGCGGATCGCCTCCTGTAAAGCGGATGGATCGTGCTCTGGCGGCAGATGCAGGTCGATCCAGGTTTCACAACGGTCCGGGACGACAAATCCGGCCTGGGACGATTTCATCTCCCGGATTGAATAGACTATCTCGGAATTCTGCCGGTTGAACAGAGGATCGTTCCCGAGCAGCAACAGAACGCGCAGCATCGATTCGACGGCGTTGTGCCCCAGCTCGGGGAGCGAGGAGTGACTGCGAAGACCGCGCGTGACGAAACCGGCTTCCAGGTAACCGTAATGGGCAAATTTGGCCGACAGCGCTGTCGGTTCACCGATGACCACCCAGGGGGGACGGCAGGATTGAAGGAAGGTCGCACTCCCATCGCCGTTTTCTTCCTCCCCGACCACGAGCAGAAGTCCGACTGAAGGGCGCTCTGCGGGTTCCAAAGCCTCGGCCAGCGCAAGCCAGGCCTCGACCATCGCAGCGCACCCCCCCTTCATGTCGGCGCTCCCGAGACCGCGTATGATGCCGTCTTCCTGCTCCGGTCCGAATTCATCCAGATCCCAGGCCGGGACGGTATCCACATGACCCACCAGGTAGAGCAGCGGTTCTCCGGCTCCCATCGTAACGCGCAGGTTGTAGCGATCCTCGTCAACATCCTGCCGTTCCACGCTAAAACCTGCCTGGGTGAGCAGCTCTTCAAGATAGAGCTGGATGTCCTCTTCCTTGCCGGAGGGGGAATAGATATCGAGCAGATCGAGAAGCGTTTTTCGCAGCCGCTCAGGATTTATGAAGCGGCAGACATTCTCCAGGGGGGCGCTCATGATTTTTTCGCCGGTTTTTTTCTGCTCTTGCGCGACAGGTTGAGGGACATATAGACATGTTCCTGGATATCGCCGAAACCCTGCTTTTGAAAAAAATGGACCGCCGGAAGGTTGTCGGCCGATGTGTCGATGATCATCATCCGCACCCCCTGTTCCTTCATGCGGTGCTTGATCTCCTTGAACAGTCCGCTTCCGACCCCACCCTGCTGGATATCCCTCCGAACCCCGACCCAGACAAGATAGCCGTATTTCCAGGGCGAATTATGTTTTGTGACCGTTGTCCCCAAGGCGAATCCAAGGATTTTGTCCCCCGCTTCCGCCACCAGGCAGAGTTCGTTGTCCGAATTGAAGAGGGTTGTAATCTCGTATTCGTCCCAGGTACGGTAAAGACTCTGGAAAGATTCGGCGGTAAAGACCTCCTCGCCGATATGAAAAACCTCGGATAAATCATCGATGGTCATTTCCCGGATGCGGAGATTTTCTTTGCCTGCTGAGGAGCTATCTGACATGAGGTCACCTGGCCTGGATTGGATGATGAGAATCTGTTTTTTCTGATAGCAAACCATACCCCCTGGATGCGTCGTCGTCAAAATTATTCTTCCGGATTTTACGGCGACCGGGATTTTCCGCGAACTGTATCAGATATATTTCGAGAGGGATTTGCGTTTTTAATTTGTTATGCTACAATTTGGCTCATTAAAACTGCGAGCAGCGGAAATGGAAACGGAACTGCACGACTGAAATTAAAGTTTCAGGAATCCGGTTGAGATTGGGGGGTTGGCAGTTGGGCATCGGCAAAGGTAAAAATAAACCGACATCTCCAGCCACGCTTCGCTCACGCGCTGAAAAGAAGCTTAATACTCAGGCGCCGGAAGCGCGACAGCCAAAGCCGGGACTTGAGACGAAGCGGCAACTTCATGAACTGCAGGTCAACTTGATCGAGCTGGAGATGCAAAATGACGAGCTGCTCCGGGTTCATGAAGACCTGGAGTTATCGCAGAGCATGTATGCCGAACTGTATAACTTTGCGCCGATCGCCTATTTCACCTTTGATCCGTCCGGAGTGATACAGAATACCAATCACCGTGGAGCGCAACTGTTGGAAACAGAGCGGCGGGAGGTGGCATATCGACCTTTTGCCGATTTTATTGCCGACGCAAAAGGGAGGGAGATTTTTTCAAATCATCTCTCTCTTGTCATTGAACGAGAGACCATGCTGAAATGCGCAATCACGCTAAGGGGAAACGACGGCAAGCTTGTCCATGCCCAACTTCAGAGCATCGCGATAAAAAAAGAAAACAGTCCCGTGTTTATCCTCTCCTCAATAATTGACAACTCGGTCCGCAGGCAATTTGAAGAGAAGCTGCGGGAGGCGCATGACAAACTGGAGAGAACCGTAGCTGAACGGACGCTTGAACTGAGCAGCGCGAATATGCAGTTAAAGCAGGAAATAGCTGAACGGAAGATGACGGAAGAGTCGCTTCAGAGTTCCTATTCGGAAATAAAACTGTTGAAAGAACGGCTCCGGGCCGAGAACGTATACCTTCAGCAGGAGGTTGACAGGCAGTTCAACTTTGGCGAGATCATCGGTAAAAGCGATCCCCTCTTGCATGTATTTTCGCAGATCGGGCAGGTGGCGCCGATGAATGCGACCGTTCTTCTCCTTGGCGAAACCGGCACCGGCAAGGGGGTGGTGGCGCGCGCCATCCACAGCAGCAGTACCCGCAAGGGGAGGCCGTTGATAACGG